>JAQGKG010000267.1 GCA_028290245.1 Devosia sp.
ACTCGAACGGTCCAGAACGGCGGCCACCGACACGCGCACTATCTTGGCAAAGGCTTGCGCTGCCTATCTCGATTTCGCCCGGGCACGGCCTATCATCTATGAGGCGATGTTCGTTCTGCCAACTGGAATTCATTTCACCAGCGAGGACACCCCTTCCGCCCTGCGAAAGGCCTTTTCCGAGTTGGTGGCGGCGCTCGGAGCAAACCGGGAGTCTCCTGAAATTCTGGCCGAAGTACTTTGGGGAGCCCTACATGGATTGGCCACCCTGACGCGATCGGGACGTATCCCTGCAACACAAGCCGACCTCCGTCTGACCGTGCTAGTTCAAACATTCAGCTGAACTCGACCCATTGCTACCCAAGATATTAAGGCCCCCATCGAAGCGAGCCATGGTCCGCAGTCGTCCCTGGGCCGTAAATGGCTTCATGAACGACTGCGTCTTCAAGTCCGTCGGGCGTCAGTGACCCTTGTCCTGGACTGAAACCCCTTATGCCCCGAAAGCGCCGTCAATCGTATGCATGGCCCCGGTGACGAAGCCCGTCTCGCTCCCTGCTAGCCAAGCGACCATTCCAGCCACCTCTTCGGGGCGGCCGTGGCGCTTGATGGCCATGAAACTGTGCATCAGGTCCTTCATTGGCCCATCCTCCGGATTGGCATCCGTGTCAGTCGGACCCGGCTGCACGATGTTGATCGTGATGCCGCGCGGGCCGAAATCGCGTGCCAATCCTCGCGCCATCCCCTGGAGAGCGGACTTGCTCAGCGCGTAAGAGGCCATGCCGGGCATCGGCATCCGGTCACCGTTTACCGAACCGATCACGATGATACGCCCGCCCTCAGGCATATTGCGTGCTGCCTCGACCGCAGCATGGTAGGGCGCACGCACGTTGACCCGGAACAAGCGGTCGATTTCGTCGGGGTCCTGCTCAAGCGCATCGCCGAACACGCCAATGCCGGAACTAACGACAAGGACGTCGAGCGGCCCACTATCGCGAACGCGGGCGATTACGGCGTCACGATCGGCGCTGTCCGTCATGGCAGCCGTGCTGCCGGTCTCGGCCGCCAACCTTCCGGACGCTGCCGGATGTCTCGTGCTGGAAGGCACTCACAGCCACGATGTCAGTGCTAGAGAGGCGTCTTGCGCCCATTCTCGAGCTGCTGAAGATCTAATTCGAACCTATGTCGCAGAGCGCTATCCCGTAGGATCAGACCAACTTACGGACTTCGTCGCGACGACCATGTTTGGACTTTCCGCCAAGGCACGCAATGGTCATTGCCTGGACCGACTCCTCGCCACCGCTCGCCTCGCAGGGCTGGCCCTGAAGCAGTCGATCTCCAATTAAAGACGATACTGGCTGTTGACCTGAAGAACGACACATCCAAATCGATTTCGACCTGATCGCCGTAGTGGCCTCAGCTTGTCCTAAGAAGCAGGGTTGCATTCGCTGACGGACAACGCTTATGGTGCGTCATCCACAGGGGTGCTCCGTAGGTCGGGGCTGAGATGAGGGCGGAAAGCCTTCGGACCCTATAGCTGATCTGGGTAATACCAGCGGAGCGAGGCGGGCCATGTTTTCGGGCGCACAGATTTCCCTATATCCCATGACCGACGATTTTGTCGGCGTGATCATGAGCGCCTTGAGCGCACTTGACCCTACCGCGACCAGTTGCGCATCGAAACCGATGACATCTCGACGCTCATTGTTGGCCCGCCTGAAGTGCTGTTTCCGGCCATGCGCGATCTCTTCAGCGCCGCAGCCCGCACCGGCAAACATTGCGTGCTCTCGGCGGCCATATCCCGCGGCTGCCCCGGCGAGCCCGACGATGCCATCTGCAATTCGTCCCATTTCCATGGCCCGATCGCGGCCCTTTCCGAACGACAGGCCACAGCGCTTGCCGCAGTAGGGGATGCCCCCAATATGGGCGTGTTCTCGGTCGCCCAGCTGTCGCTTTACGTCATGGGCCAAGGCAACCATATGGACGAAATCTATGGCTGCATTGACTTCCTCAAGCAGTCCGGCACCTTCGAAAAGTCCAAGCATTTCGCCACCAAGCTCAATGGCGATACCGGCGCCCTTTTCGCCACCATCGAACAGGCCTTCTGCAGCTTTGGCCCGCCAGAAGGCCATGTCACCATCGATCTGACGGTTTCGGCCAACAGCCCCAGCGCGCGCTGAACGGAAGGCCGATCCATGTCGAACTCTTCCGCCGCGCCGCGCCTGCTCGCGCGCTTTTTCCGGCATGCCGGCCCCGCCGTTGCGTCGGTGTCCGCACTGATCCTGGGCTGGGAAGCCTATGTGCAGCTTTCGGGCATTTCGCCCACTGCCCTGCCCGCTCCGTCGCGCATCATCGTGCAGGGTTTCGAGCAACGCGAAGCCCTGGCGCGCCACAGCCTCGCGACACTTCAAGCCACGACATTCGGCTTTGCCTCTTCGCTGACGGCCGCTTTCCTTTTCTCGATCCTCATCGATTTTTTCCGACCGCTGCGACGGGCGCTGTTCCCCGTCTTCATCATCACTCAGACCCTGCCGCTCGTCGCCATCGCGCCGCTGATCGTTCTGTGGTTCGGCTTCGGGCTCACTCCAAAAATTGTCTTGGTCGCCCTCGTCACCTTCTTCCCGATGCTGGTCGCCCTCGCCCAAGGCTATGAAGCAACCGACCGTGATATCTCGGCCCTGCTAGACTCCATGGGTGCCTCGCGCTGGCGCATATTCGTCATGGCCCGCCTGCCCTCGGCTCTGCCCTATTTCTTTGCGGGCCTGCGCATTTCGATCACCTATGCCGTGGTGGGCGCCATCTTTGCCGAATATGCCGGCGCGGCCCGGGGCCTTGGCATCTATATCCTCAATGCCAAAAACAATTTCCGGCCCGATCTCGTACTGGCGGCCGTTTTCGTCAGCGCCACCCTCACACTGCTATTGTTCGGCGCCACCGTGCTCCTGCAACGCGCCGCAATGCCTTGGACCCGCCTGACGGAGACGCGGCCATGAGCCCGGCGCGTCTGCAGCTCCAAAACCTCTGCAAAAGCTTCGGCCCCACCAAAGTCCTTGCCGACATCAACCTTTCCGTTCAACCCGGCGAATTCGTCTCCGTTCTTGGCCCTTCCGGCGCCGGCAAATCCACAATCCTACACCTGCTCACTGGCGCCAGTTCCCCCGATGCAGGCCAGATGCTGTTCGATGGCCAGCCCCTTTCCCGCGCCAGCCACCGCTTTGCCTTCATGCCCCAGGGCGATGCGCTCATGCCCTGGCGCCGCATCATCGACAACACGACGCTAGGCCTTGAGGTCCAGGGTTTTAGCCGTGAGGCCGCCCGCGCCATGGTCGCCCCGCTCTTCGCCGAGTTCGGCCTCGCCGGTTTTGAAAACCACTACCCCGCCCAACTCTCCGGCGGCATGCGTCAGCGCGCCGCCTTGCTGCGCACCGTCGTTCAAGAGCGGCCCATGCTCCTGCTTGACGAACCCTTCGGGGCGCTCGATGCCCTGACCCGCGCACAGATGCAGCGCTGGCTCGCCACCATGTGGACCCGCCACCGCTGGACGGTCCTCCTCATCACCCATGATGTACGCGAAGCCGTGCTCCTCTCGGACCGCATCTATGTGCTGTCGGCCCGCCCTGCCCGCGTCGCTCACGAATTCCAAGTTCCGCTCGATCATCCCCGCCAGGGCATTGGTTCACCCGCGCTTGCCGACATCGAAGCCGAAATCTTGCAGACCCTGCTCAATCCGGAGGACTAATCCATGCCGCTTTCCCGCCTTATCCCAGCACTCGGCCTTGCCGCCAGCCTCGCCATGACACCAGCTTTCGCTCAACCCGTTCCAGTAACGATTGCGCTCGACTGGACGCCCAATACCAACCATATCGGGCTCTACGTGGCCGAGGCGAAAGGCTTTTACGAGGAAGCCGGGCTGGCGGTCGAAATCTTGCCCTACACCGACACCTCCGCCGGCACGCTGGTCGCCAATCATGTCGCCGACTTCGGCATTCTAGGTTCCATCGGCCTTTTCACCCAGCGCGCCGCCGGCGCTGATCTCGTCGCCACCTATGCCGTGGTGCAGACCGAAACCGGGCGCGTGGTCTTTAATGCCGACCGGCAGGACATCCAGACCCCCAGCGATCTCGACGGCAAAATCTATGGCGGCTTCGGCAGTGCTTGGGAGACGGCCATTATCGGCACGATCATCCAGCATGATGGCGGCACAGGTGAATTCGAAACCGTGACCCTTGGCACTTCGGCGTATGAAGCCCTCGCCAACGGTGCTGTCGATTTCACCCTCGAAGTCTATACTTGGGAAGGTGTCAAAGCCGAGCGCGACGGCCCGGCGCAACGCGCCTTCCGCTACGCCGATTTCGGCGTACCCGACCAGCACACCAATTTCATCGGCACCAGCAGCGCCTATCTCGCCGACAATGCCGAAACGGCAAAGGCCTTTATCTCCGCCAGCCAGCGCGGCTATGAATATGCCGTCGCCCATCCCGACGAGGCCACCGATATTATGGTTGCCGCCAATGTCGACGTCTTGCTCGACCGCGATTTCGTCCGCGCATCGCTGCAAGCCCTGATCGATGGTCATTACCTCAAGGCCGAAGACGGCGCCGTCGGCACCATCGACCCTTCAAAGATGGACGCCGTCGGCACGTTCCTCTTCGATGCTTGCATCCTCAAGGACGGCAATGGCGCGCCTGAAAAAGCCAAGCCAGATTTCACCACCTACTATTCCAACGCCTATCTGGGCACCACGCCATGAACAAAGCCGGCTCATGGGGCTCAATGAAACTTCTTGGCCTGAGCAGCCATGAAGCCAGCTGGCGCATGCCCGAACGCCGGGCCTTCGCTTCAACCCATCTCGACTATGTGGCATCCGGGCGGTTAGTTGACCTCCAACGGTGCTGGATGGCTTTCCTTTTCACTGGAGTTCAGCTCGGCCAGATACTCTCGCAGCATGGACGCACGTCTTGGCCTGAAGCTCGTTCCGGCAAGGCGAATTTCGGTCATCCGATCTGTCCGAAACATACGAAACGCTTCTCGCAGACAGCACCATGCGAGCACAGTTAGGGTCTTGTCGGTGTACATGACGGCAAGTGGCAGGATCGTCCGCTCGGTAACTGACTGACCTTTGTCGGAATAACGAATGCTGAGGGCATTTTCCTTCCAGCAAGCCTCCCGAATGAACTGCAAATCGGCCCCTGATGAAAAGCGCGCATCGGGCCGATAGACTTGCGAAATTGCGTGGAACAGCTGCTGATCACCCTTATCGGGCAATGTGGCGGCGATCTTGGCGATGACCGATATGGCGGCCTTGGTCAGAGCCGGGTCGCCCATGTGCTTGACCTCGGCAAGTCCTAACGCAAGCGCTTCGATCTCGGTTCGATCGAATGTCTGCGGTGGCAGAGAATAGTCCTCGATCAAACGATAGCCATAACCACGTTCTCCCTCGATCCGTGCTCCTGCAGCCCGCAGGCTGTCGATGTCGCGATAGAGGGATCGCAGGGACATACCTGTTTCCTCTGCAAGCCGCGCCGCAGTGATGGGCGCCGGCATAACGCGCATGGCCTGAAGAAGCCGAAAAAGTCTATCTGCTCTGGCCATTATCCAACTGCCGCAAACTGTCAGTTGGGCGCAGCTATAACAGTTGCATCAACCCGAACCAAGGAGACTTTCAATGGCCATCAAGACCACCGTACACCTCAATTTCCGCGGTGACGCACGTGCTGCTCTGGCGTTTTACAACTCGGTGTTCGGCGGCGACCAGATGCTGGTGACCTATAGCGACGCGCACGCGGTCACCGATCCCGCCGAGGCCGACCAGATCATGTGGGGTCAGGTTGCGTCGGCTGATGGCTTCCATGTCATGGCTTATGACGTCCCGTCCGCGCGGTCTTGGAATCCCGGCGAAATTCCGGTCTTCGTCTCAGTTCGTGGTGATGATGCCGACGTGCTCAGGGGCTATTGGGAGAAGCTTTCGGAAGGCGGATCCGTCGTCCAGCCGATCGGTCCGGCGGGCTTCTCGCCCCTCTACGGCATGGTCAAGGACACGTTCGGTGTGACCTGGGTTCTCGACCTTCAGGTCGCTTATCCCGCGGCCTGATCACTTCACAGTCACGACGGCAGCATGCTGCCCGCCACTAATTTCAGGAAAATATATGTTCAACGTTCTTGGTCAAATCAACTGGTTGGGCGTCGTCGCCGCAACCATCGCTGCTGCCGTACTTGGGGCTGTCTGGTTCACGGCGCTTTTCGGCAAATACTACACCGTCGCCCTTGGCCGCGAAGGCCAGCCGCCATTCAAGATGACGCCGATCTTCATGGCTGGACCTTTCGTGTGCAGCTTGGTCACGGTTATCGCCAGCGCCATCCTGATGCGTGCGCTTGGCATCGACAATGTCGGTGATGCGCTGGTGTTTGGCATCATCGTGGGCCTTGGTTTGCTGACGGCAACCACCGTCAATACCGGCATCAATCCCAATATTCCGCGACCTCTGCTCTACGGCCTGATCAGCGGATCCTATTTCTTCGTCACCGGTGTGGTCGTCAGCCTCATCCTCTTCTCGCTGCCCTAGAGGTCATCATGCGTTACAACACTCTTGGTCAAACGGGCCTATTCGTTTCGCAACTTTGTCTTGGCACTATGACCTTTGGCGTCAATCCTGGTCGCTATGCCGAAGCAGGCGGCTTACTGCAGGCCGACGCCGACGCGATCGTTCGGCGCGCCGTCGATGCCGGCATCAACTTCATCGACACCGCCAATGTCTATGGCGGTGGCGGGGGCTCGGAAGAGATCACCGGCCAGGCGCTGAAAAATCTCGGCATCGCCCGCCACGACATAGTCTTCGCCACCAAGGTGGAAGGCACGATGGGGCCGGGCCCCAATGACGGTGGCGCTTCCCGCTATCATATCATGGACCAGGTCAAGGCGAGCCTGAAGCGCCTTGGCACCGACCATATCGACCTCTACCAGCTGCACGGGCTAGATCCGGCGACACCGGTCGAGGAAATGGTTCGCGCCCTTGATGACCTCGTCCGGCAGGGTCATGTGCGTTACGTCGGCGTTTCGAACTGGGCAGCATGGCAGATTGTCGAGGCGCTTGGGGTAGCCGAGCGCATTAATGCGTCGCGCTTCCAGTCCGTGCAGTCCTATTACTCGCTTGTTGGGCGAGACATCGAACGTGAGATCGTGCCCATGCTCGATGCCAAGCAGCTCGGCCTGATGGTATGGAGTCCACTGGCGGGCGGTTATCTGTCCGGCAAATATCGCGACAGTGCCGAAGGCCGCCGCAAGACCATCGCCTTCCCGCCCATCGATGAAGCACGCGGAGAGAAAATACTACCTGTGCTCGAAGCCATCGCAACAGCGCACAGCGTCTCGATGGCAACCATCGCCTTGGCTGGCTCCTGCACCAGAAGGCCGTCACCTCGGTCCTCGTGGGTGCAAAACGCCTGGAACAGTTGGACGAGAACCTTCAGGCCACGACAATCGCCCTTTCAGAGGATGACCTAAAATCGCTGGATGAGGTCAGCGCCTTGGCGCCCGAATATCCAGGTTGGATGGTGCACATTCACGGCGTGCCAAGACGCCAGCTATGGCAGAGCGGCGCGTTGCCAGCCCAGCAATAGCAACGCGCGGCGCAGGACGTTATGCCCTGTGCCGCACTGCTGCCGGCATCATTCCATTTTGCGCCGTGCCTGGGCAGCTTCGCCTGGTTGGCGGCAGATAGGACAAGCAGGGGTGAGCCCCCGAGTTTTAGTAACCCGAGGGGCCACTGTCGGATCTAGCGCTCGCAGAGCTGGCGCAACAGTCCAAGCGTCCCGTCGATATCGGCGACCATTTCGCTCTTGGCGGTCACGGCATCGCCTTGTCGCATGGCCCGGATAATCAGGTGATGGTGATGCGTGAACTGCTCATGCAGGCCGGTGCTGAGCAGCGGCGCGATATGGGTCGAGAGCATCCGCATATACGGCCCATAC
>JAQGKG010000271.1 GCA_028290245.1 Devosia sp.
GCGCGATGGCGACCGCGCGCTTGGCCTTGGCCTGGCCGACGACGTGTTTATCGAGCTCGGAAACGATCTCGCGCGGTGAAAAATTGGTCTCAGTCATTCCTGTCACTTTCCGGACCGCTCGAAAGCCGGCCCTCTTGCGCTGCCTGTCTGGCCAGCGCTGACGTTAGTCGAGCTCGATGGTTTCGAGCGTCACATTGCCAGTGGTGTAGACGCAGATTTCCTCGGCGATCTTCATGGCGCGGCGGGCGATGTCCTCGGCGTCGAGATCGGTCGCCTGATGCAGGGCAAGCGCGGCCGAGTGGGCATAATTGCCGCCTGAGCCGATGGCGATGACGCCATGGTCCGGCGTCAGCACGTCGCCGGTGCCGGTCAGCACCAGCGTATCGGTCTTGTCGGCCACGATCATCATCGCTTCGAGCTTGCGCAGGTAGCGATCGGTGCGCCAGTCCTTGGCCAGCTCGACTGCAGCGCGCATCAGCTGGTCGGGATATTGCTCGAGCTTGGCCTCAAGCCGCTCGAACAGCGTGAAGGCGTCGGCGGTGGATCCGGCAAAGCCGCCGATCACCTTGCCACCGGCCAGGCGTCGAACCTTGCGCGCGGTGTGCTTCATTACGGTCGGGCCCATGGAAACCTGGCCATCGCCAGCCACCACGACCTTGTTGCCCTTGCGAACCGACACGATGGTGGTCCCGTGCCAGCCGGGGGAATTATTGTCACTCATTTGGGGAGGTACTCCGAACTGTTGGATGATATTTAGGAGCCCTCGCCGGGAATGCAATGCGCCGCCCTGCAACGCAATCTTCACGCCGCCGTGCCTATCTGCTAGGTGAGCCGCGACTTTCCGGAGACCGCCCATGCGTACCGCTTCCATCGCCCGCAAGACCAACGAGACCGAGATCAACGTTTCGGTGAACCTCGATGGCACTGGCGCGCATAGCATGGCGACCGGGATCGGCTTTTTCGACCACATGCTGGACCAACTGTCGCGCCATTCGCTGATCGACATGGACGTGCGCTGCCAGGGCGATCTGCACATCGATTTCCATCACACTGTGGAAGACGTCGGTATCGCGCTGGGTCAGGCTGTGTTGCAGGCGCTCGGCGACAAAAAAGGCATACGCCGCTATGCCTCCGCCGACCTGCCGATGGACGGTACGCTGACCCGCGCCGCGCTGGATGTATCCGGCCGGCCGTTCCTGGTGTTCCGGGCCGAGTTTTCGCGCGACAAGGTCGGCGAGATGGACACCGAGCTGTTCCGCGAGTTCTTCCAGGCGTTTGCGATGAACGCCGGCATCACGCTGCATATCGAAAACTTCTACACCGACAACAACCACCATCTCGCAGAGTCCATGTTCAAGGCCGTAGCACGCGCCCTGCGCGAAGCGGTCGAGATCGATCCGCGCGTCGGTGACCGGGTGCCGAGCACCAAGGGCACGCTGTAGGCTTTTGTTTTCCGCCCTTTTGCACTAAATCGTCCCCAATCGCGGTGTCACCCCGGCCTTGAGCCGGGGCCCATCCTGAGATCTCGAGATGCATCCTGGCTCAACGCCGGATGACATCGGGGTATTGGAGAGAGTTGTGACCCTCTACGCCATCTACGATCCCAAGCCGGGCCGGCCCGACCTACCGGCTGCTATTGCCAACCAGTTCTCATGGCTTGCCGCCATTCTGCCGCCGATATTCTTGGCGCGACACGGGCTGTGGCTGGAGCTGCTAGCCTGGGTGCTGAAGCTCGTGGCGCTTGTCATACTGTCGCGATTCATCGGCGGTGGCGCAGCTTTTGCCCTCTATCTTCTCGCCGCAGTCTGGCTCGGCTTTGCCGCACCTAGCCTGCGCCGCCACGCCCTGCAATGGCGCGGCTGGACTCCTCGTGGCGAGCGCATCGCGCTGAGCGCCGACATGGCACAACTGGAGGCCATCCGATGAGCCTTGTCACCATAATCGACTATGGCGCCGGCAACCTGCACTCGGCGGCCAAGGCCTTCGAGCGCATGGCCAACGGCATCGGCGACATCACCGTCGAGGTCACCTCCGACCCCGAGCGCGTCCGCCTAGCCGACCGCATCATGCTTCCCGGCGTCGGCGCCTTTGCCGACTGCAAGGCCGGGCTCGACGCGGTGGCCGGCATGGTCGAAGTGCTCGACGAGCGGGTCATCCGTGGCGGCGTGCCATTCCTCGGCGTCTGCGTCGGCATGCAATTGCTGGCCAGCGAAGGCCGCGAAAAGACCGTGACGCCGGGTCTCGGCTGGATCCCCGGCGCGGTGCAGAAGATCACCCCGAGCGATCCAGCGCTGAAAATCCCGCACATGGGCTGGAACACTATTTCCATTACCCAGCCCCACGCGCTGTTCGACGGCATCCCCACCGGTCCCGACGGCTTGCACGCCTATTTCGTGCACTCCTATCACCTGGTGACCGAGGGCGACGACACGCTATTCGCCACCACGGACTACGGCGGCACGGTTACCGCCTGCGTTGGTCGCGACAATATCTTTGGCACCCAGTTCCACCCGGAAAAAAGCCAGGCGCTGGGGCTCAAGCTTATCGAAAACTTTCTGAGGTGGACGCCGTGATCCTGTTCCCAGCCATCGACCTCAAGGATGGCCAATGCGTGCGCCTCAAGCTCGGCGACATGGAGCAGGCCACCGTGTTCAACGATGACCCTGCCGCGCAGGCCAAATCGTTCGAGGACCAAGGCTTTGAATATCTCCACGTCGTCGATCTCAACGGCGCCTTTGCCGGCGAGAGCGTCAATGGCGCGGCGGTAGACGCCATCCTCAAGGCGGTGAAATTCCCGGTGCAGCTCGGCGGCGGTATCCGCACGCTTGCCCATATCGAAAGCTGGCTGGACAAGGGCCTCGCCCGAGTCATTCTCGGCACCGTCGCAGTGCGCGATCCGGCGCTGGTGAAACAGGCTGCGGCCCGCTGGCCCGGTCAGGTCGCCGTCGGCATCGACGCGCGCAAGGGCATGGTCGCCGTCGAAGGCTGGGCCGAAACCTCCGAGTTGAGCGTCATCGAACTGGCCAAGCGCTTCGAAGGCGCCGGCGTCGCGGCGATCATCTACACCGATATCGACCGCGACGGCGTGCTGGCCGGCATCAACTGGCCGGCGACGCTTGAGCTGGCGCTGTCCACCTCCATTCCCGTGATCGCATCCGGCGGACTCGCCTCGATGGGCGATATCGAACGCATGACCCGACCTGAATATCGCATCCTCGAAGGCGCCATTTCCGGCCGCGCGCTCTATGACGGCCGCATTGATTCACGTGAAGCATTGGCTTTGCTCAAGGCCAATGCATGACCCTCAAGACCCGTCTCATTCCCTGCCTCGACGTCATGGGCGGCCGCGTCGTCAAGGGCGTGCAATTCGTCGATCTGCGCGATGCCGGCGATCCGGTGGAAGCCGCCATGGCCTATGACGCAGCCGGCGCCGACGAGCTGACTTTCCTCGACATCACCGCCAGCCACGAGGGCCGCGACACGATTTTCGACGTCGTCGCCCGCACTGCCGAGCACTGCTTTATGCCTTTGACCGTCGGCGGTGGCGTGCGCAGCATCGAAGACATTCGCAAGCTGCTGCTGGCCGGCGCCGACAAGGTGGCGATCAATTCCGCCGCGGTGAACGACCCGGATTTCATCTCCCGCGCCGCCGACAAGTTCGGCAACCAGTGCATCGTCGTCTCGGTCGATGCCAAGCAGCGACTGACCCAGGCAGTCGGTGGCGACAATCGCTCGGAATGGGAAATCTTCACCCACGGCGGCCGCAAGCCATCCGGCCTCGACGCGGTGGAATTTGCCGTCCGCATGGTCGAGCGCGGCGCCGGCGAATTGCTGGTGACCTCAATGGATCGCGACGGCACCAAGTCGGGCTTCGACCTGAAACTCACCCGCGCCATTGCCGATGCGGTGGAAGTGCCTGTGATCGCCTCCGGCGGCGTCGGCAGCCTGCAAGACCTCGTCGACGGCGTCACCGAAGGCCATGCCAGCGCCGTTCTCGCCGCCTCGATTTTCCACTTCGGCACCTTCACCATCCCCCAGGCCAAGCAATACATGCGCGAACATGGGATTGCCGTCCGCTTGGACCGATCGGCTCAAGAGGCTTTCCAATGACACTCGATGACCTCGAAGCCCGCATCGCAATTCGTGCGGCGGCATCGCCCTATGAGAGCTACACCGCCAAGCTGATCGCCCGCGGCATGGAAAAATGTGCCCAGAAACTCGGCGAGGAAGCCACCGAGGCGGTGATCGCCGCCGTCACCGGCAACCGCCCCGAACTGGTCAAGGAAAGCGCCGACGTTCTATATCACCTGCTGGTG
>JAQGKG010000278.1 GCA_028290245.1 Devosia sp.
AGCCAGAACCACGGCGCCACCACCCCGTCCGACGTGCTCTCAGCCAGCGTCTCGATAGCTGCACGCGACACACCCGCCTCGTCCAATATCTGCGGATCGCGGCCCACAATGTGGCTCACCGCCTCGCGCCCGGCCTGAAGCGAAGTGCGCAGCGCCATGGCCACGGCTTTCACAGCACGCCTAAGTTCCTTCTGAGCCAAAAACGGCGTCGCTAGCAGGATTTCAAACACCCAGCCGCCAGGAATCGCCCGCACCGCCTGTTGCACGGCAATTGCCACCACCATGACCAATAGCAGCAATCCAGCCAGCGCCACCAAACCCGCCACTCGCCGCTGCTCACCCGTCCGCGCAGGCGTGTTCAGCCGCGTCTCAAGATAATCGATGACCCAGCCAAACCACATTACCGGATGACCGACCGCAGCGACCAGCCGCGGCGAATAGCCAAGCCAGAGCTCGAGCAACAGAGCAATGGGGGGGATGAATGCGTGCATTAATTCAGTCCCACCGGTTCAGCCAGCGCCAGCAGCGCGTCGATATCGAGATGCTTCTCAAGATGCGCCGCCAGATCGTCGAGCGTCTGCTCGATGCTGGCTTCGTAGGCCAGATCGGGACTAGCCAGATTGCCGAGGAACGCCCGCCGGAACGGATCGGCTGCAAACAGCCCATGCAGGTACGTCCCCATCACACGACCATCCATGCTGATAGCTCCCTCGGCCTCCCCCGCCACCTGCGCAAAGGCCCGGCCGCGGTCAGCGCCCTCGGTTACACCCATATGCATGTGATAACCCGAAATGACCGTGCCCGAAGCCGCATGCGTCGCCTGCTCCACCCGCAATTGCTTTACCGGCGTCAGCACAGTGTCGACATCGAGCAGCCCAAGACCTTCGCTTGTTCCCGGCTTACCCTCGACTCCATCCGGGTCTGCTATACTGCGCCCCAGCATCTGATAGCCGCCGCAAATGCCGAGCACCCTGCCCCCAGCGCGATGATGGGCGGCAATATCGACGTCCCAGCCATACTCGCGCAGTGCGGCAAGATCGCTCCGCGTCGACTTCGAGCCGGGCAGAATAATCCAGTCGGCATCACGGGGAATCGGCGAGCCGGGCTGCACCATCACCACACTAACGTTGGGCTCGGCCCGAAGCGGATCGAGGTCATCAAAGTTCGCAATACGGGGCAGTTGCGTCACTGCCAACGTTAGCAGTCTGCTAGCATTAGTGGGGAACATGCTAAGACCAAGCGAGTCCTCGGCAGGCAGTTTCCCGGCATCGGCAAACCATGGAATTGGCCCTAGGCAGGGCACGCCAGTGCGCTCGGCAATAAACTTTATCCCCGCCTCGAACAGGCGCGGATCACCCTGAAATTTGTTGATCAGCGTAGCGCGGATAAGTTTGGCGTCGGCCGGATCGATTACCGCAAACGTGCCAACCACGCTGGCGATTACCCCGCCGCGCTGGATATCGCCAACCAGCACCACCGGCACTTTTGCAGCCTGCGCAAAGCCGAAATTGGCGAGATCGTTAGTTCGCAGGTTAACCTCGGAAGCGCTGCCGGCGCCTTCGACCAGCACCACATCCACATCGGCGCAAAGCTCTGAAAACGCCTGCAAAACCTCGGGCATCAGCTTGCCGCGCTCTTGCCAATAGGTCCGTGCCGACATTGATGCGCGACGCTTGCCACGCACCACGACCTGCGAGCCAGTTTCCTGTTCGGGCTTCAACAAAACCGGATTCATCGCGGTGATAGGCGCGCGTCGGGACGCCCGCGCCTGCAACGCTTGCGCCCGCCCAATCTCGCCACCGTCGGCCGTCACCGCAGCATTGTTGCTCATATTCTGCGGCTTGAACGGCGCTACCCGCAGACCCCGGTTGGCCAGTGCACGACATAGGCCCGCCACCAACAGCGACTTGCCGACATCGGAGCCGGTACCCATGAACATCAATGACTTAGCCATGATGGACTTATGCCGCATCCACCACGTGAGCGTAAGAGCCCATGACGCGGCCGATCACGGCACCCATCGGCGGCAAGGCATCGCCCCGGGCATCGGTCGCGGCAAACAGCGGCGGCAGGCGCGATTGCTTGGCCGACGAATAATGGAACTCATGCCCATGCAGCCGCCCCGGCCAAGGCAAGTCGCCTCCATGCACCAGCCGCCGATACCCCAGGATACGCTTGGGCCGGTCGATGCGGGTGGTGACTGGAAGCAGCCCCGTCATGGCATGGCCCTGCCCCGATTTATCCACCAGCGTATCGCCCAGCACCATGAAGCCACCGCACTCGCCATAGATGAGCGCATCGCGACCGCGCGCAGCGATTAGGCCGGCTTTGAAGGCGCTGGCGGCGGCCAGTTTTGCCCCATGCAATTCAGGATATCCCCCAGGTAGAAAGACTGCGGTACAATGTGCAGATGGCGCCTCGTCAGCCAGCGGAGAGAAAAAACTAAGTTCGGCCCCCATGGCACGCCAGCCGTCGAGCAGATGAGGATAAAGGAAGGCAAATGCATCGTCCCGCGCAATAGCAATATGCTGGCCGAGCGGGCGCAAAGGCTGCGGCGGCGCTGCGTCAGCTTCGGCAACAGGAGCGGCCAGCGATAACAGTCTGTCCAGGTCGATATAGCTGCCAGCAGTCTCTGCGGCGTGGTCGATGAAGGCCTCGAAAGCGCTGACTTCGCCGGGCAAAACCAGGCCCAGATGGCGCTCGGGCACCACCAGCGCTGCATCGCGCGGGATGGCGCCGAGGCAGGGAACGCCGGTGGCGGACAGAGCCTCGACCAGCATGCGCTCGTGCTTGGTGGTCGCGACCCGATTGAGGATAACACCGGCCACGCGGACGCCGGGCCGCCAATTGGCAAAGCCGGCCACCAGCGGCGCCACGGACTGGCTTTGGCGCTCGCTATCGACCACCAGCACCACCGGCAGTTCCAGCAATTCGGCAAGATCGGCGGTGGAACCGGTGTTGTCGACGGCGCCGTCGAACAGGCCCATGACGCCTTCAACCAGCAGCAGATCGGCGCCGGTCGCCTGCATTGCCGCCAGCGACTTCAGCCGCGCCGGGCTCATCGACCAAGGGTCGAGATTAACCGCATCGCGCAGGGCAGCGCGACCGAGAAACGCCGGATCGATATAATCGGGACCGGTCTTGGCCGGCGCCACAACGGTGCCGCGTCGGCGCAAGGCTGCCAGCAGGCCCAGCGTGATGACGGTCTTACCCGAGCCCGAGCGCGGCGCGCCGATGACGATACCCTTAGCCAAAAACATGCCTCCGCGCTTCGCCCACATACCAGTCCAGCGACTGTCGATAAGCGCTGACCGGGCCGAGCACGACAATGGCCGGCGTTGGAACATCGGTCAGCATATGGGCCTGGGCCAAGGTCGTTTCGATCACCGATTGCTGCGCCGTCGCGGCATGGGACACCAGCGCCAAACGGTCATTGCCGTCGCGCCCCGCCGCCAACAGCTTCTCGGCAATTGTACCTAAGTGTTTGACCGCCATGAACATAACCACGACTGGCGCGGCCTTGGCCACGGCGGGCCAATCGACGCCACCCGGCACCGCGCCATTTTCATCGTGGCCGGTGAGGAAAATCACTGCCTGATTTGTGTCACGGTGGGTAATCGGAATGCCGGCATAGGCCAGCCCGCCGAGCCCCGATGAAATGCCCGGCACGATGCGGAACGGCACACCGGCTTTTGCCAGGGCGCCAGCCTCCTCACCACCCCGACCGAACATGAAGGGATCGCCGCCCTTGAGCCGCAGCACGCGCTTGCCGGCCTTAGCCAATTCGATCAACTGCAAGGAAATATCGGTCTGCTTTGGCGACGGCTTGCCACCGCGCTTGCCGGCAAACAGGCGCAGCGTGCCTTCAGGCGCCATGGTTAGAAGCTCGGGCGAAACCAGTGCGTCATGCACGATGACATCGGCTTGCCCCAGCGCATGATAGGCCAGCAGCGAGACCAGCCCGGGGCCACCCGGACCAGCGCCAACCAGCCAGACGGTGCCAGGCTGCAACGCTGGAAAATCGGCACTGTCGAGCGCCGCAAAATGGCCCGGCCGGCGCGGTTTTCTGATCCAGTCGAACATCAGAAAAACTGCCCTTGAGACCAACCGGCGGAATAGGCAGAGTGACGCACATGAAGATTCTGATCCTGGGCGGCACGGCCGAAGCGCGCGAACTGGCGAACCGGCTGGTGGACAAGGGCCACGACGTCATCACCTCGCTGGCCGGGCGCACGCAGGACCCGATGCTGCCGCAGGGTGGCCTTCGCATGGGCAAGTTCGGCGGCGTTCCGGGGCTGGCGGCCTATCTGCGCGCCGCGGATGTCGAGCACATGATCGACGCCACGCATCCCTATGCCGGGCAGATTTCCATCAATGCGGTCGCAGCGGCGCAGGCGGTCAACTTGCCACTTCTGCGCCTGATGCGGCCCGCATGGGAGCAGCAGGTTGGGGACGAGTGGGTGACGGTCGAGACCGCTGCCGAAGCCGCGGCGTGCCTTCCACCCAATGCCGGTGTGCTGCTGACCACCGGTCACACCGGGCTGGAGCATTTCATAGCGCGCGATGACTGCCGGTTCGTGGTGCGCACCATCGAGGCGCCGACGCAGGACCTGCCGCGCCATGCCAGCCTTCTGCAGACGCGTCCGCCCTATGGCGTGATCGATGAAATGGTACTGATGGAGCGCGAGGGCATCACTCATCTGGTCACCAAGAATTCGGGCGGCAGGCAGACGGCGCCAAAGCTGGAGGCAGCGCGGCGGCTGGGCGTAAAGGTCATCATGATCGCCCGGCCGGGCTATGGCCCTGCCAATGAAGTGGCCAGCGTCGACGGCGCCATCACCGCGCTGGGGCTGGCCGACTGACCGAAATTCGAGGCATCGAAGCCTGGTGTGGCCGCTGCAATAGCGCAGGTGGCATAGCGGGACTTGCGCTTGCCGAGCAGCAAGGCCCCAGCCGCAGCGGCCACTGCCTCGCAGGTTCCGGGCACGCCGGGCGCCAGTTCATCATCATCGAGAAAGCGCAGCGGCACGTCGAAATGCGAGGCGGCCTGCAGCAGTGCGAGGCTATCGCGCTTGCGGCTGTGGGTAGCAAAAGCGGCAATCTGGCCGGCGCCAAGATTTGCCTCGAGCAGCGACGACAGGATCAAGCCGACGATTTCGCGCGCGCTGGCTGCGCTGGAGCAACCGAGGCCGACAATGATCGGCGTATCGTGGGGAATCGTCATCAAACGCCTCTCAAAAACCAAGAGGCAGGTTCAGCTCAAGACCGTTGCAGCTCCGGACTTGGTCCCCGATTTGGGTCGACCGCACCGAATTCTGTTTCAGTTCCATCACGGGAACTCTGCGCCATTTGTTTCTAGGCGGCATGAAGCGCGTGGTCAATCAATGGCTTGGCGACAACTGCGCGCAGATAAGAATGCTTCTGAAAATGATTTGCAAATTCAACGACTTGCCCACATTGCGCATTGGGTCTATGGCAGTCGGCCACGCTTTCGGGGGCACCGCCTTGGGCATTACCGCAAACAGAACCCTGGCTATCGCCGCCGCAAGCCTGGTCGTCGGGGTGGTGGTGCTCGGCCTCAAATTCCTCGCCTGGTATGTCACCGGCTCGATCGCGCTCTATTCGGATGCGCTGGAATCGATCGTCAATGTGGTGACCGCCGTGGTGGCGCTGATCGCCGTCCGTCTGGCGCAGCGCCCGGCCGATGCGGCCCTGCCCTATGGCTATCATAAGGCGGAATATTTCTCGGCCGTCATCGTCGGCGTGATGATCATCGTGGCGGCGATCCTGATCCTGCGCGAGGCGTTTTTCGGCTTCCTGTCGCCGGAACTGCCCGAGTCGCCGACCCAGGGCCTGATCGTCAGCGCCGTGGCGACGGTCATCAACCTGGTCTGGGCGCGGGTGCTGATCCGGCAGGGGCGCAAGGCGCGCTCACCGGCGCTCGAAGCCGATGGCAAGCATCTGATGACCGACGTGGTTTCGACCGTCGGCGTGCTGATCGGCCTTGGACTGGTCATCGTCACCGGCTGGGCCATGCTCGATCCCATCCTCGCGGCCCTGGTGGCGCTCAATATCTTGTGGTCCGGCTGGGGCGTGATCCGCGACAGCGTCGGCGGGTTGATGGACGTGGCCGTACCCCCGGAGACTGGCAAGACCATCCGCGAGGTCATCTCCAGCAATGCCGATGGCGCTATCGAGGCCCATGACATCCGCACCAGGCAGGCCGGAAAGCTCACGTTCATCGATTTTCACCTGGTGGTGCCTGGCACCATGACGGTCGATGCGGCGCACACCATCTGCGACGCTATCGAGGCCAAGCTACGCGATGTGGTCAAGGACGCGCAGATCACGATCCATGTCGAGCCCGAGCAGAAGGCCAAGCATTCGGGCATCGTGGTGCTGTAGCGACGACTGCTAGAACTCGATGCCCTTCTGGGCTTTCACGCCAGAGCGAAAATGGTGCTTGATCTCGGTCATTTCGGTGACCAGGTCGGCGATCTCGATCAGCTCGTCCTTGGCATTGCGACCGGTGACGATGACGTGGGTATCGACGGGTTTGTTCTTGAGGAGTTCGACCACTTCCTCGATCGGCAGGTAGTCGTAGCGCAGCACGATGTTGAGCTCGTCGAGCAGCACCATCTTGTAGGCCGGATCAGAGATCAGCGCCTTGGCGTGGTCCCAAGCCTTGCGGGCAGCGGTCAGGTCGCGCTGGCGATCGGCGACGTCCCAGGTGAAGCCTTCGCCCATGGCGTTGATGGTGACGAGTTCGGGGAATTTATCGAGCACATCGCGTTCGCCGGTTTCCCAAACGCCCTTGACGAATTGCACCACGCCGACCTTGAAGCCGTGGCCCAACGCCCTGAAGACCATGCCGAAAGCAGCGGTCGATTTGCCCTTGCCCTTGCCGGTATGGACGATCAACAAGCCCTTCTCTTGGGTCTTGGTGGCCAGGATCTTGTTGCGCGCCTCCTTCTTCTTCCTCATTTTTTCGGCGTGGTAAGCGTCGCGCTCGGCTTCGCTCATCAGGTCGGTTTTCTTGGCCGGCTTGATCGGAGTGTCGGTCATTTGGTGTCCTCAAGAAAAGCGTAAGCGGAGTTGGAGCGCGGTACCCAAAGCCCGCGCTGGCGGGCGTCGTTGAACTTGGCGATCAGCTCGTCATAGCCGTAGGCGTTGACGGATTTCAGCCAGTCGCGGGTCGCGTCATCCTCGACGAAAGCCTCGAAGGCGAGGTCGAAGTGATGGGTCTTGACGGCGCCGGTGGTGGCGGCGAAGGCGAACATGAAATCGACAGTGGCGATGATTTC
>JAQGKG010000307.1 GCA_028290245.1 Devosia sp.
ATGTGGACGGCCGCGACGGCGGGCAACCTGCTGGTCGATCTGGGCAAGACGCTGGTGCGGGTGGCGGTTGGGTTTGTCCTTGCCATGGTGCTGGGCACGGTAATCGGCATTGCCCTCGGCCGGGTGCGCTGGGCCGATCGGCTGTTTTCTGGCTGGGTGGTGGTGGGGCTGAACCTGCCCGCCATCGTCGTCGCCATTGTGCTTTTCATCTGGCTGGGGCTGACCGAGGTGGCGCTGATCCTCGCCGTCATCGTCAATAAGGTCCCATTGGTCATCGTGACGGTACGCGAAGGGGTTCGCAGCTTTTCGGCCGAATTTGATGAATTGGGACGGGTGTTTCGCATGCCGCCACTGCGCCGGCTGCGGCTGATCTTCGTGCCACAACTGGTGCCATTCGTGCTCGCCGCAGCCCGGACTGGGCTGTCGCTAATCTGGAAGATCGTGCTGGTGTTCGAGGTGCTGGGCAGCGACGGCGGGGTCGGATATCGCATCGCCATCATGTTCCAGTTTTTCGATATTGCCGGAATTTTGGCTTATTCCGCCAGCTTCATAATCGTCGTGCTGGCCTTTGAGTATGGCGTGCTGCGGCCGCTGGAACGGAGGGCGCTGCGATGGCAACCGGTCCGGGGCTGATTATTGCCGTAGATGAGAAACGGTTCGGGGCCGCGACGCCGCTGTTTGCCGGACTGCGGCTCGATATCGCCGCTGGCAGCGTGGTGGCATTGATCGGCCCATCCGGGATTGGAAAGTCGACGCTGTTGCGGATGATCGCCGGCATCGACACCGAGTTTGCCGGCAGCATCACGGTCGATGACGTGCCTGCTGCGATTGCCTCAACGCCCGGCTTCGTGTTCCAAGACCCACGCCTGCTGCCGTGGCTGACGGCGATGGACAATTTCCGTGCAGTCAACGCTCGCTGCACTCCCGAGCAGGCCCAGAACGCGTTAGGACGCGTCGGGCTGGCGGATGCAGCGGGGCTTTATCCGCATCAACTGTCGGGCGGCATGCAGCGCCGGGTCTCCCTAGCCCGCGCTCTCGCTGTGAACGCCAGCCTGCTGTTGCTGGACGAGCCGTTCGTATCGCTGGATCGTGCGCTGGTCGCCGAAATGCATCAGGTTTTTCGCGCGGTGGTGGACGAGGGTCAGCCAACGGTGCTGTTCGTATCGCATCTCGCGGACGATGCGGCCCGGTTGGCTGATCGCGTTATCGTGCTGGATCAACGCCCCGCCACAATAGTCGCCGATATTGTGCTGCCAATCGCGCCGCGGCAACGTGACGAAGCGATGCTCGCCGAGTACCGCCAGATGATCGAACGGCCCTAGTTGGGTCGGACAACAAATCGCGCGCAACAGCGCTCCGCGTTGCATCGGAGCGATTGCGCCATATCTACAATCCAGAGATCTGGAGAATTGAATGCCCGACACTGTGAGACAATCGGTCGTGGCCGTCAGGGCCATGATACCCGACACCGCCTTCACCGCTGCGACGCTCGGCACGCTGCGCGAGGGCAGCGGCGTGGTGATCGACGATAGCGGCCTTGTGGTCACCATCGGCTACCTGATCACCGAGGCCGAGGAAATCTGGCTGACCACGCATGACGAGCGCGTGTTGCCCGCCCATGTGGTTGGTTACGATCAGGAAACGGGCTTCGGCCTAGTTCAGGCGATGGGGAAGTTGGACCTGCCCAGCCTGGTGCTCGGCGATTCCGCGAAAGCCAAGCTGCGCGACGTGGCGCGGATCATCGATGGGCGCGGCCAGGAGGTGATCAACGAGGTCGTCGCGAGGCAGGAATTTGCCGGCTATTGGGAATACCTGCTCGACGAGGCGATCTTTACGGCACCGTTCCACCCATCTTGGGGCGGTGCGGCCCTGGTGGATTCCGACAACCGGCTGATCGGCATCGGCTCGCTGCGCCTCCAGATGCTGCATGCCGGCAAGACCACGGACATCAACATGGTGGTGCCGATCGACCTGCTGAAGCCGGTACTCGATGACCTGATTGCCGCCGGGCGGCCGAAGCGGGATTCGCGCCCATGGCTGGGCGTATTCTCGGCTGAGAGCACTAATGGCGTCGTGGTTATGAACGTATCCGATGGCGGCCCGGCCGAACAAGCTGGCCTCAAGAGCGGCGACATCATCAGCGAACTCGACGGCGAGGAGGTGCTGGGACTGGCCGATTTCTATCGCAAGCTGTGGACCAAGGCGCCGGTCGGTGCCGAATTTTCGCTGCGGATCGTGCGCGGCGGGCGGGAAAACTGGGTGCGGGTCAAGACGGCCGACCGGGAGTCATTCCTGCAAAAACCGCAGTTGCAGTAGCATTGAATGCAAAGGGCCTCGGTTGAACCTGGGCCTTTTTTTCAGGGACGACGGGTGGGTTCAGGCCTCGACCAGACAAACGCGGCGCAGGCCAGCAGGATCGCGGCGACCGGCAAGAGCAGCAGAAGGTCGGGCTTGGCGGTCACCCAAAAGGTGATCAGGCCAATGCTCATGCCGATCACCGCGGTGATCTTGTGGCGCCTGGCA
>JAQGKG010000192.1 GCA_028290245.1 Devosia sp.
CGGCCCGGCCATCCTCGACTACATCCGCGAGACGGCGCGTGCTTATGGCGTGGAGCGCAACATCCGCTACAACCAGCAGGTAAAGAGCGCGCACTGGTCGACTGCCGACGCCTGCTGGACGCTGGAGGTGGCGCAGGCCGGTGGCGGCATGGTGCAGATGCGCTGCAATTTCCTTTTCATGTGCGCCGGCTATTACCAGTACGCAGCGGGCTACAGGCCTGAATTCCCCGGCGAGGAAGACTTTGCCGGGCGTATCGTTCATCCCCAGCACTGGACCCCGGATATCGATGTCGCCGGCAAGCGCGTGGTGGTCATCGGCAGCGGCGCCACCGCGATGACGCTGGTGCCCAGCCTTGCCGCGCAGGCGGCGCATGTCACCATGCTGCAGCGCTCGCCGACCTATGTCGTGTCCCGTCCTTCCAGCGACGCGTTCGCCGACCGGCTTCGCAGGCTGCTGCCACCGATGGCGGCGTACCGCATCACCCGCTGGAAGAACGTGTTCCTCAACCTGTTTTTCTACCGCTTGAGCCGGCGCCGGCCTGAACTGGTAAAACAGCACATCATCGCCGGTGTCAGGCATGCGCTCGGGCCGGAGCATGATGTCGCCACCCATTTCACGCCGTCGTACAAGCCGTGGGACCAGCGCGTGTGCCTGGTGCCCGACGGCGACCTGTTCGATGTGCTCAAGCGTGGCCGCGCCAGTATCGTCACCGACCATATCGAGCGCTTTACCAAGACCGGCCTGTTGCTGAAGTCGGGTGCGCGGCTCGATGCGGATGTCATCGTGACAGCGACCGGGCTGAACCTCGAAGTGCTGGGAGGCGTGCGCATCGCGGTCGATGGCGTCGACATCGACTTGTCCCGCACCATGAATTACAAGGGCATGATGTTCAGCGACGTGCCCAACCTGGCGTCATCGTTCGGTTATACCAATGCGTCATGGACGCTGAAGTCGGACCTGACCGCCATGTACGTCTGCCGTCTGCTAAAGCACATGGACCGAACCGGGATGCGCCAGTGCACGCCCCGGCGGAGCGACCCGGCGATGGCCGAAGCGCCTGCGCTCGATTTCACGTCGGGCTATGTGCAAAGGGGCATCGGGCGCTTTCCCAAACAGGGGACGCGCGCGCCGTGGAAGCTTTACCAGAACTATCTGCGTGATCTGGTCGCCCTGAAATTCGGCAGGGTCGACGATGGCGAGATGCAGTTCGGGAACCCGGCGAGTGAACCCCCGGAAGGGCGACGCTAGCACTGTCGTGCCGCATTGGCGCGTAATACTGCCGTGAGGACCGAGCCGATCCGCGGCGCCGCCAGCCCACTACCTCAGCCATCGACAACCCTGTCCGCATTAATCCGAAGCCAGCCTTTAATAACGCGCGGCCAGTCAAAAATTCCTTTGCCATTTCTTGCTGAGCGGGGTCGACCCTGTCGCCCACGGCCATCCGATTAAAACGCTTTCATCAAAAACTTCTCCCCGACTTGCAAGCTATCGACGGATGTAATGGAGAAGTAACACGATCTTGTCACTATGCGACCCAAGCCTGCATGAAGGCCGTTTGACCCTGAATCTCGCCATGTTCCGGCAACCGATGTGAACGGTTGTTCGACACGGGCAGAGCAAGGTGACATGCATTCCTATCGCTATTTTTGAAAGGTGTACCAATGAACGATAACGCGTTCTCGAAGGGCCGACGCAGTTTGCTCAAGGGCTTTGCCGGCGCAAACGCCATTCCTTTTATCGGCGCGCTGTCCGCGCTCCAGGCAAATACCGCGTGGGCCGCTGGCGCCACCGCGCTGGTGGACAGTCCGTATGGGCCAATCGTCCCGACCAATGACATCACGACCGGGCTTCCTTTGCTGCAGCTGCCGGCAGGCTTTACGTACAAGAGTTTTGGCTGGCGCGGCGACTTGATGACCGACGGCAGGGCCTGCCCGGGCGGCCATGACGGCATGGGCGTCGTCGTGTCGCGCAAGGTCGGCCGCAGCGTGGAGCACGTTCTCGTGCGGAACCACGAGATCGGCTTCACCTCGCCGGCCAACTTTATCAATGCCCCCGGCGTATACGATCGCGGCACCACGAGCAAGGCCTCCGCCAACCTGGCAGGCGGCGGTACCACGAACCTGGTGTTCAGGGATGGCAACTGGGTCAGCGTCACGCCCAGCCTTGGCGGCACGCAGGGCAACTGCGCCGGGGGCATCACGCCGTGGGGTACCTGGCTCACTTGCGAGGAAGTGAGTTCGGACGCACTGAGCACCGACGGCAACCGACACGGTTATGTATTTGAAGTGCATGCCAACCCGGCGTTGACGACGGGCCGGCCCATCGTCGGCATGGGTCGTTTCGGACACGAGGCGGCGGCCGCGGACCCGGCCACCAGCATTGTGTACATGACCGAAGACAGCTCCGGCAAGTCGGGTTTCTATCGCTATGTTCCCAACGTGAAGACCGGCGCGCCCGGTTCGCTGGCGCAGGGCGGCACGCTGCAGATGGCCAAGGTGCGCAATGTCGACAATGCCAACCTGGCCACGGTCTCGGTGGACGAAATCTATCCGCTGGAGTGGGTCAACATTGCCAACCCGGATCAGTTGCGCGGCAATGCGACGGGTCCGACCGGCATCGCCATCACCAATGCCGCCGGTCCGTTCGTACAGGGCTGGCAGCAAGGCGCGGCACGCATGAACCGCGGTGAAGGCATGTGGTATTTCGAGGGCAAGATCTATGTGATGGATACCAGCGGCGGTTCGGCGTCGCGCGGCACGGTCTGGGAACTCGACCTTGCGCAGCAAACGCTGAAATGCATTTACGCCAGTCCGAGCAACCTGGTCGGCAACATGGGCGACAACCTGACGGTGAGCCCGCGCGGCGGATTGCTGTTGTGCGAG
>JAQGKG010000342.1 GCA_028290245.1 Devosia sp.
ACCGCTTAGCTTTATGCCAACGAAGATGCGGGCCGTGGCGCAATTTGCTTAGCGATAGTTGAACTCGGTGATCGAGCGCTGTCCATGCATGCGACTAAAGGCGCGATGGCTGCCAGGTTGTTCGGGGATTTCGACGCTAAACAATGCCTCGGCCCGCTCGCCGATCTCGGCACGTTCGGCGACATAGCTCAGCCTGTCAAAATTGACATTGTCGCCTGAATTTATTGCGATAAGCGCACCCTTCGGCGCCTCGCCGGTTTCAACCTGACGCCGCAACCCGGCCAACGCCAGCGCGCCTGCGGGTTCGGCAATCGCCCGCATGTCGTCGAAAATATCCTTGATGGCGGCGCAAATCTCGTCGGCCGTCACAGTGACGATGTCGTCGAGCAGCTCGCGGCAAATCCGAAACGTCTCGTCACCCACCTGCCGCACCGCAACGCCATCGGCAAACAGCCCCACCTGATCCAGCGCCACCGGATGGCCTGCCGCAATAGCCGCCTTCATGCTGGCAGCTTCCTCTGGTTCGACACCGATAACGCGAATTTCGGGACGCAGGAATTTGACAAAGGCCGCAATACCCGCCGCCAATCCACCACCGCCGACCGGCACATAGATGGCGCCAATTTCACCCGGATGCTGGCGCAGCAGTTCCATGCCGATGGTGCCCTGGCCGGCAATCACATCAGGATCGTCAAACGGATGCACCACGACGTAGCCGTGCTTTTCGGCCAGTTCCGCGGCATGGCCACGTGCGGCGTCGAAGCCATCGCCAAATAGCACCACCTCGCCACCCAGCCGCCGCACTGCGCCCACCTTTATGGTCGGCGTTGTCGTGGGCATGACGACAATGGCGCGAATACCCAGCCGCGACGCCGATAGAGCCACCCCCTGCGCATGATTACCCGCCGAAGCGCAGATCACGCCACGCGCACGCTCTGCCTCGCTCAGTTGCGCAATGCGATTATGCGCGCCGCGGATCTTGAACGAGAATACCGGCTGCATGTCCTCGCGCTTTAGCAGCACCTTGGCCCCAAGGCGCGCCGACAGCAGGTTCATGGTGTCGAGCGGCGTTTGTTCCGCGACTTCATAAACTGACGAGGTGAGAATACGGCGGACATAGTCCTGCATGCGGTGGCTCCGGGCTGGCCCTGATGGAGCCCCGGACCAAGACTTTGTCAACCCGCAGCCCACGCCGCCGTCTGCGAAAACCACATGGCTGAACTGCCCACTCAATCATTTGATTGATTGAGGTTTGAGGTTATAGCCTCCCGCCATGAAAGCTGACTCGAACCCATGTGCCCTTCCTGCCAGCAAACGCGAGAGCGGCGATGACCGTCGTATCGCGGTTGCCAAGGCGGCGCGACAGATCATCGTCGAGAAGGGTCTCGAAGGCCTGCGCACGCGCGACATTGCGGCTCGCGTCGGCATCAATATCGCCACCTTGCATTACCATGTGCCGACCAAGGAAGCCCTGGTCGCGCTTGTCGCGGAGAGCATTCGTGATGACTTCCGCGTCCAGGCCATGCGCCACCCTCGCGTCGGCAAGACCGGCCTCGAGCAACTTTATATGGAGTTCGACGATTTCCGCGAAGCCACGCGCGAAATGCCCGAAGTCATCATCATACTGACAGAACTTGTCGAACGCGCGCGGCGTGATGCGACTGTGGCAGAGATCGTGCTGCCGATGCACCGATTCTGGCGCAGTAGGTTCGAAGACATTTTCCGCCTCGGCATCGCCGACGGCTCCTTCCGGCCCGACCTCGATCCCGAGGCGGGCGCAATGATTACCACTGGCGCCCTGTCCGACAGCTGGCGCCGGCCCGATACCTCGCCTTCCATGATCGAGCAGGCTTTGGCCGAACTCGAACGCGCCTTCATCCGAAAATCGTAAGTCCAAGGAAATTCAAATGTCGACCGACACAATCAACCCCGGAGCGACAGCCGCTCCCGATGAGCGCCGCTGGCTAGCGCTGTTTATACTGCTGATCGCCAATTTCATGAACCTAATCGACGTTACCATCGTCAACGTCGCGCTACCCTCGATGCGTGACAATCTCGGCGCCACCGATAGCCAGATCGAATGGGTGGTCGCCGCCTATATTCTCGCCTTTGCACTAGGTCTGCTGCCCTTTGGCCGTCTCGGCGATATCCTTGGCCGCACCAAGCTGTTCCTCTGGGGCGTTGCCGGCTTCACCGCCGCCTCAGCCCTTTGCGGTCTGGCGCCAAATATCGAATTCCTGATCGTCGCTCGCGTGATCCAGGGTCTCGCCGGCGCCATGATGACGCCGCAGGTGCTGGCCATCGCCACCGTCACCTTCCCGCCTCATGAGCGCGGCCAGGCCTTTTCGTTGTTCGGTCTATCCGCCGGTCTGGCGTCGGTCTGCGGTCCGATCCTCGGCGGCGTTCTGGTTTCGGCCAATCTGTTCGGCATGGAATGGCAGCCGATTTTCGTCAACATTCCCATCGGCATCGCCGCCGTGATCGCCGGCTGGTTCCTCATTCCGCCCCTGCCGGGTCATGCTGCGCTCAAGAACGACTATGTCGGCATCGCCTTGTTCGGCCTTGGCATTCTCGCGGTGGTGTTCCCCATCGTCGAAGGCCGAACCTATGGCTGGCCGCTGTGGACCTTTGCCATGATCGCCGCTGGCCTCGTGCTGCTGGTGCTGTTTGTGCTGTGGACCCGCTCGCGAGCCAAGATCGGCGCGCCGCAACTGCTCAACTTCGACCTCATCACCAACCGCCAGTTCATGTTCGGCGCCTTCGTCACCACCGTGTTTGCCTCGGGCATTCCCGGCATGTTCATGGTGATCTCGCTGCTGCTGCAGGGTGGTTTCGCATTCACACCGCTTGAGTCCGGCCTGACCAACACGCCCTTCTCGGTCGGCGTGCTGGCTGCTTCCGCCATCGCTGCGCGTTTCGGCGCCAACTTCCTGCGGGCACGCCTTGCCGCCTCCGGCGCGCTGCTGGTCATCGGCATCGGCTGGATGCACTTCTACATTGCGGGCGTTGGCGACAGCATTGACCATTGGCAACTCCTGCCGCCGCTGCTGATTGCCGGTATCGGCCTCGGTCTTGGCTTCTCGGCGCTGTTCCAGCTTGTGCTGTCCAATGTACCGCCGCGTGACGCGGGTGCCGGCTCGGGTGCCTTGCAGGCCTTCCAGCAGGTCGGCGGCGCGCTTGGTGTCGCCATCATCGGCCAGATATTCTTCACCAACCTGGGAAATTCCATGGCCGCCGGTTCGGCTCCGCACGCAGCCTTCGCCAATGCCTCAAGCCTCGCGCTCTGGTATGTGGTCGGCAGCTTTGCCCTGGTGCTGCTGATGTCGCCATTCTTCAAGCGCCCCGCCGTCCCGGCCCACGGCCATGGCGCTCCGGCCCAGCACGTGGCCATTGAAGTCTGACCCAACAAAAAGGCCGCCCCTCCGGGCGGCCTTTGCACTTCAATATTCGGTAGGTCCTAGAACTTCCAGGCAAGGCCCGCGCGGATAACCGCATTGCTCGGCTCGCTGGTGCGGCCTGCCGGACCCGGCACAGTGTTGACGCCATAGTGCGTCCAGGTCGCGTTGAGGCGCGCCATGATATTCTGGGTGACCATCATGTCGACGCCCAGGCCAAGCTGGAAGCCACCAGCGGTGAACTCGGAACCGCCGCCTAGGCCTGGCGACAGGTCAAACCGGCCCCAGGAATAGCCCACTGTACCATAAGCCAGCACGTTGTTGGCGATGGGATAGCCCAGCGTCGCACGGATCGCGGTGTCCCACTTCAGCGCGCCATAGTTTAGGCCGTTAAATTCGAACTGGGTCGCGACATTGTTCAACTCGGCATCGACGCCTAGCACGAACCAGTCATTGAGCTGCATGCGGTAACCGGCGAACACACCAGCGCTGCCGCCGATATCGCCCAGCAACTGTTCCTTGGCGCCTGGTGCCGTGGCGATGACAGTATTCGTCTCGTGGCTCTTCATCCCGATCAGGCTGCCTTGCGCACCAACATAAAAGCCGTCCCAGGCCGAATAGGCTGGCTGATAGGCCTGGTTGGTGATCACCGGTGCAATCATCTGCTGCGCGTTGGCGCCAACGACGGGCGCGCCCGCTGCTACTGCGATCAGCGCCGCCGCCAGCTTGATCTCGAAACCCATGCAACTATCCCCAAAACTGAACTGGCTAAAATTTGCCACGTTTTATTAAGGCGAGCCTATGACCAATGGGCCACACACCCGCCAAAACGTGTATCACGTCCGCGATGGTTAGCGAACGATGAGCGTACCGGCGCCGAACTCGGTGAAAAGCTCGACCAGAACCACATGCGGCATCTTGCCATTGAGGATAACCACGCCCTCGACGCCATTCTCTAGCGCCTCGAGGCAGGTCTCCACCTTGGGAATCATGCCGCCAGAGATTGTCCCGTCGCCGATCAACTCCTTGGCCTCGCGCACGCTGAGCTCGGGGATCAGCTTGCCATCACGGTCGAGCACGCCCGGCACGTCGGTAAGGAACAGCAGGCGCTTGGCGCCGAGCGAGCCGGCGATGGCGCCTGCGAAGGTATCGGCATTGATATTATAGGTATTGCCGTCACGGCCGGGAGCAACCGGGGCGATGACGGGAATCATTTCCGAGCGCGCCAACAGGTCGAGCAGCGTGCGATCGACTTCCACCGGCTCGCCGACAAAGCCCAGGTCCAGCACCCGCTCGATATTGGAGGTCGGGTCCTTGACGGTCTTAACCGCCTTTTTGGCAAACACCATGTTGCCGTCCTTGCCGCACAACCCGATGGCCCATTCGCCCTCGGCATTGATCAACGCGACGATTTCCTTGTTGATCGAGCCGGCCAAAACCATTTCGACCACTTCCATGGTCCGCTGGTCGGTGACGCGCAAGCCGCCCTCGAACTTGGATTCGATACCAAGCTTTGCCAGCATCGAGGCAATCTGCGGCCCGCCGCCATGCACCACGATCGGATTGACCTTGCTCTGCTTGAGCAAAGCAATATCGCGCGCAAACGCTTGGCCGAGCTTGGCATCGCCCATGGCGTGCCCGCCGTATTTCACCACGACGGTTTTGCCCTCGTAGCGCTGCATGTAGGGCAGGGCCTGCGCAAGGATACCGGCGTCATGACTGAAGCGGTCGTTATCGGAAGTCTGATCGGTCATTGACGGACCCATTCTGTTGGCAAGGCGGCATAAAAGATCGAAACGGGTCTAGAGCATGAATGCAGAAAGGAAAAGACAGTTCTGCCACGATTGCCAATTGATCCGAATCCGATTCTCGGGCGTTGTAGCCATGCCAGACATCGCGCCGGGCAAGGGCGAGACAGGCAATACCGGAGGCACGCTACCGATATGGCCACGCAGAACATGCCTGCGCAAGAAATTGCGGACCTGATCGCACGCTGTGCATTGCGAGATCGTGAAGCGTTTCGCACCCTATATGATCGGACCAGCGCGAAACTCTTCGGAGTGACGCTGCGTATCTTGAAGGACCGATCAGAAGCCGAAGAGGCAGTTCAGGAAGTCTATGTGAAGGTCTGGCAGCGCGCCGACCGTTACGTCGCCGGCAACACCAGCCCGATAAGCTGGCTCGTCGCTGTCGCACGCAATCATTCACTCGATATTCTAAGAGCCCGACGCCCGCCTTCTGCCGATATCGATGTGGCTCTTGAAGTTCCTGATGCTGCTCCTTCACCTGAGCGGGCGGCACAGAACAACGAGGAAAGAGGCCAGATCGAGAAGTGCTTGGGCACGCTTGAAAGTGATCGTGCCGACGCGGTGCGCGGCGCCTATCTCGATGGCTATAGCTACGAGGAACTGGCTAGCCGCTACGCCGTGCCTTTGAACACGATGCGGACCTGGCTACGCCGGAGCCTCATCAAACTGAAAGATTGTTTAACAGCATGACCATGAGCGATGACATCGGCGGAGATTTCGAGGGACGTAATGCCCTTGTGGCCGAGTATGTGCTCGGCCTGCTTTCATCAAGCGAACATGCCCGCATCGGCAATCTGATCGATAATGACCAGAACCTACGTGCCGATCGTGACTTTTGGATTTCACGTTTCGCTGCACTTAACGATGAATTTTCCGAAACCCCGGTTCCCGGCCACATCTACGCGGCAATCGCCGCCCGGGCATTTGGTGAACAAAGCCGCGCATCCAAATCCTCATCATTCTGGGAAAGCCTCATGGTCTGGCGCGGTATCGCTGCGGGTGCCCTCGCTGTTGCGGTGGCGGCAGTTGGTTTCAACCTGGCTCAGCCACGCCCCGATGTCGGCGCCCTGACCACGCAATTGGTTGCCGCTCTCGAAGAAGAGGGAAGCGACGTCAAATTCGTCGCGCTGTATGACGGTAGCGGCAACGTTCGTTTGACCGCGCTCTCGGGCGCTGCTGTTCCGGATAAGGACTTCGAGCTCTGGGCGATCCAGGGTGGCAACAGCCCGATCTCAATGGGCGTCATTCCCGTCAATGAGCGTAGCTCGGTCGTTGTGTCGCCTGACGTGATGTCGGGTCTCGGCGATGGATCGGTTCTGGCGATTACTCTTGAACCCAAGGGCGGCTCGCCAACTGGCAATCCGACAGGTCCGATCGTGGCGAAGGGCGCCGTTACGGAAATATAGTGGTTTTGGATCACTGAATAAATTTCAGCTTTGACATACTAATAATGAATAGTCGCAGGCCTTAATGGTCTGCGATTTTTCGCTTAAATCCTTATTATACAAAGCAAAATGTAGAGCGCACATACCGGTCCAAACTTACTTTTGCGAAAATTTTTAAATCTGAAACTTTGCGCACAGCCGCCCGTTCCTCTCCATGTCCCAGCCGAACAATGGGAACGAAACACAGGAAGGAACTACCATGAATTTCCGTACTTTCACTCTCGCTGCCATGCTCTCTGTTTCCGCTCTCTCGGGCGCTGCTGTTTATGCTCAGGAAAATCCTGAAGTTGGTGGCGCTGCCATGTTCGCCGACAAGAACATCATCGAAAATGCTGTGAACTCTGCTGATCACACGACACTGGTTGCTGCCGTCAAGGCTGCTGGTCTCGTTGAGACCCTGTCCGGCGCCGGCCCCTTCACCGTTCTGGCTCCAGTCAACGCTGCCTTCGACGCACTCCCAGCCGGCACCGTCGATACCCTGCTGAAGCCAGAAAACAAGGAAATGCTGTCGACCATTCTGGCTTGCCACGTGATCCCAGCCAAGGCCCTCTCCACCGACATCGTCGGCATGGTTGAAGCCGATGGCGGCGAGCATGTTGTCGACACCGTTGGTGGTTGCAAGCTGACCCTGAAGGCCGTTGACGGCAAGGTTACCGTGACCGACGAAAATGGCACCGTTGCCAATGTGACCATCGCCGACGTGATCCAGTCCAATGGCGTTATCCACGTCATCGACGCCGTCCTGACCCCTAAGTCGGCAATGTAATAAGACCTGTCCCTCGGGACAGGTGATGTAACCAAAGGCGATGCCACATCGAATGGCATCCATAGAGAGGGTGCCGCCCCCGGCGCCCTCTCACCACAACTTGACGTGCCGATGCCTTGCCCTAGGACTACCATCGGCCGTCATCTCAGCCCCGCGCCGCCGCCCGCATCCCTCCTGCGGTCCGGCGCGCGGGGTAACTTCTGAAAGGCAATACAAATGGCAATCCAACGTCGCAACGTGCTTCTCGGTGGCTCTGCCATCGCCGCGCTCGCCGCCTTCGCCCTGCTGCGCCCGATGAATGGTCCGGCTGAGGCCGCCGAAGGCGATTTCCCGTTCAAGCTGACTGACGACGAGTGGAAGGCCAAGCTCTCGCCGGAAGCCTATGACGTGCTGCGTCACCAAGGCACCGAGCGTCCCTTCACCTCGCCGCTCAACGATGAGCATGCTGCTGGCACCTTCATCTGCGCCGGCTGTGACCAACCCCTGTTTGCCTCCGAAACCAAATTCGATAGCGGCACCGGCTGGCCCAGCTTTTACACCTTCATCGAAGGCGGCATTGACACCTCCTCCGACGACAGCCTGTTCATGCAGCGCACCGAAGCCCACTGCAGCAATTGCGGCGGCCACCAGGGCCACGTCTTCGAAGACGGCCCTGAACCGACCGGCCTGCGCTACTGCATCAACGGCGTATCGCTGAAGTTCGTCGCTGCCTGAGTTTGTGGAACGCCACGGCGGCTTGATGGTTAGGGTCTCCTCAACGGAGATTTTTACCATGAGCAAGAAAACCAAGGACGATACGGCGGCGTTGGATAAAACCAGCACAGGCGCTCATCTCGGCGGAACCCACTTTGGCCAGACCGGCGGCGACGCCAAGACCAAGGACAACAAGTCCGGCGACAAAGCCCGGCCTAACGACGGCACGCGCTAGCACCTGTTTAGCCTAAAATTACATACGCCGCGGTCTTCACCGGGCCGTGGCGTATGCTATATCCGCTCTATGAAACTCACCATCATCCAGACCGGCGATGTGCTGGCCTCACTGCGTGGCAAATTCGGCCCATACCGCCGCATGTTCGAGACCATGTTCGATGGCACCGGGCAGGGCTTCACCTACGACATGATCCCGGTCTCCGATGGTGCACCGCTGCCCGATCCGGCTAGCCTTGAGGGCATTGTCATCACGGGCTCAGCCGCCGGCGTTTACGACGACCTGCCTTGGCTCAATCCCCTGCGAGCTTTCATCCGCGATGCCTATGGCAAGCGCACGCCAATGCTGGGTGTTTGTTTCGGCCACCAGATCATGGCCGATGCCTTGGGCGGCGATGTCCGCAAATCCGAAAAAGGCTGGGGCCTAGGTCGCCATAGCTACGCCGTCAAGGCACGCCCTGACTTCATGCGCAGCGGCCCGCCTGCATTGGCGGTGGCCTGCTCGCACCAGGACCAGGTCATCACCCGGCCCAAGGATGCCAACGTTATCCTCGCCTCGGACTTCACCCCCAACGCGGGCCTCGTCTATCGCAATGGCGCAGCGATGAGCGTCCAGCCACATCCCGAATTTGCCGACGATTACACGCTGGCATTGGCCGAGTTGCGCCGCGGCAATGCGCCGGATAATCTGGTGGATAGGGCGGTGGCCTCTGTTGCCACGCCTTCAAATAGCGGCGACGTTGCCGGATATATCGGGCAGTACTTCAAGAGGCGCTGAAATGGCTGTGGCGGAAAAGCTGTCTGCGGTCGATAGCTATATGGATGACCTGCAGCACGGCCGCAAAGCGGAGATCGAAACGCTGCGCCGGCTGATTCTCGGTGCTGTCCCCGAGCTAAACGAGCGCATCAAGTGGAATGCGCCGAGCTTCGGCAAGGGCGAGGACGACCGCGTCACCATGCGGCTCCATCCCGGCGATCGGCTGCAATTGATCCTGCATCGCGGCGCCAAGGCCGCTGCCGACGACCTGTTCCGCTTCGAAGACCCCGACAAGTTGATCGCCTGGGCGGCGCCTGACCGCGGCGTGATCACCTTCAAGGATGCAGACGATCTGTCGGCCAAATCAGCCGCGCTGCCCGATATCCTGCGCCGCTGGGTGGCTTGCACCACCCGCTAGGCTGGCAATCAGTCTTGCTTGGTGGCCGTAACGCCTGCGCTCTCGAGCAGCATGGCAATCTCAGTCCGCAGTTCCTTGAGGCCTTCGCCCTTGACCGACGAGGTCAGGATGACATGCGGATGCGCTGCAGGGCGCTTGAGGATCGCCGCCTTGGTCGCCGCGATAACCTTGACCAGTTCTTCGGCACTCGGCTTGTCCGCCTTGGTCAGCACCACCTGATAGCTGACGGCGGCCTTGTCGAGCTCGTTCATCACCGTCAGGTCATTGTCCTTGGGCCCATGGCGGCCATCGACCAGCACATAGACCCGGCGCAGCGTGGCGCGGCCGGTGAGGTAGCGATGCACCAGCTTGGTCCACTGCCGAACCTTGTCTTCCGGCGCGCGCGCATAGCCGTAGCCGGGCATATCGACGACGCGTAGCTGCTCGCTCTGGCTCTCGAAGATGTTTAGCTCCTGCGTGCGGCCCGGCGTGTTCGACGTGCGTGCCAGCCCCGAGGTGCCGCACAGCGCATTGATCAGGCTCGACTTGCCGACATTTGAGCGCCCGGCGAACGAGATTTCGACTCTATCCATCGGTGGCAGGTCGGCGATGCTGACGCAGCCTTTGACGAACAAAAACGGCCGCGCGAACAGCAGCCGGCCACGCTCGATCATGTCGGTAGGATAGTCGATGTCGCTCATGGTGCTGCTTTCAAAGAATAAGCCCGCCGGAGGTTGTCTCCGGCGGGCAGTAGCATTTCTGATCGGGTCTGGCGATCAGGACTTGGCTGGCTCGTCCGCGTTGGGCTTTTTGCGGAACGTGTCGAGGATATTGCCGAGCAGGTTCACTTCGACGCCATGGCGCTTCATGATGAACCACTGCTGGGTAACCGATAGAGTATTGTTCCATGCCCAGTAGATCACGAGGCCCGCCGGGAATGTGCCCAGCATGAAGGTGAAGATGATCGGCATGTAGTTGAAGATCATCGCCTGGGTGGGATCCGGTGGCGGCGGATTGAGCTTCATCTGGACCCACATGGTAGTGCCCATGATCACCGGCCAGATGCCGAGATGCAGGAACGAACCAAAGAACGGCACCAGGGTCGGATCCCAAGGGATCAGGCCGAACAGCGTGAAAATATTGGTGGGATCGGGCGCAGCCAGATCCTGGATCCAGCCAAAGAACGGCGCATGGCGCATGTCGAGGCTGATGAAAATAACGGTGTAGAGCGAGAAGAACACCGGGATCTGGATCAGCACCGGCCAGCAACCGCTGAGCGGATTGATCTTCTCCCGCTTGTAAAGCTCCATCATCGCCTGCTGCTGGGCAGGGCGATCTTCCTTGAGACGTTCCTGGATCGACTTCATTTCAGGCTGAACGCGACGCATCGCGGCCATCGAGGCATACGAGCGGCTGGCCAGCGGGAAGAAGATCGCCTTGACGATAATCGTCACGGCCAGCACGGCGACGCCGAAGTTGCCGATGATGCCATTGAGGAACGTCAGCAGGTAATACATCGGCTTGGTCAGAAAGTGCAGCCAGCCCCAGTCGATCAGCAGCTCGAGCCGGTCGAAGCCATATTCGGTCTGGTAGGCCGAAATGACGGCCTCTTCCTTGGCGCCGGCAAACAGGTAGCTCTCGCGCTCTGCCGTTGCGCCAGCCGCGATCACGACAGGCGTCGTCTCGACATAGCTGGTCTGGTAGTCGTCATAACCGGCCGAATTGGACCAGTTGAAGCGCGCATTGAGCGTGGTGTTCGGGGGCGGCAGCACGGCCGTAGCCCAGTACTTATCCGAGAAGCCGAGCCAGCCCGTGGTGTTCTCGTAATCGGCCCGCAGGTCCTTCTGCAGGTCGGTATATTTCTTCGAGATCAGGTTGTTGCTGCCCAGCACGCCATGCGGACCTTCATGCTGGATGAAGAAGTTGGCGACCTTGGGCGTATTGTGACGGGTCACGCGGGCATATGGGTACAGCGCCACGTCGCCGGCCGACTGGTTGTCGATGCTCTGGCTGACGGTGAACAGGTAGTGCTCGTCGACCGAAATGGTGCGGCGGAAAATCAGCCCGGCACCATTGTCCCAAACCAGCGTCACCGGCGTTGCGGCGGTCAGCGTGGTATTGGCGCCATCGACGGCCCAGACTGTCTGGGCGTTCGGCGTCACGATGGTATTGCCCGAAACTGGCAACCAGCCTTCTTCGGCGAAATAGGAATTGGGCAGGCCAGATGGCGTCAGCAGCGTGATGATTGGCGACGTGTCCGACGTGGTCTCGCGGTACTGCTTGAGGCGCAGGTCATCGAGCAGCGCGCCGGTCAGGTTGATCGAGCCCGACAGGTCTTCGGTGTCGATGCTGACGCGCTGGCTGGCGGCAAGTGCCGCGTCGCGGGTCTCGAACGTCGCAGTGCCGGTTGCAGCCACCGGCGCTCCCGCTACTGCTGCGCCAGGAGTGCCGGGCGTTGCAAGGCCCGGATTGGCGGCGGCCTGCTGCTGCGCGGCAATCTCGGCCTGCTGCTGTGCGCGTTGCATCTGCGGCCCGGCAACGAAGAACTGCCAGCCGAACAGCACAGCCATGCTGAGCACGATGGCCAGGATTATGTTGCGATTGTTTTCCATTATCTCGGTTTCCGTGGGCCGCGGCCGGAAGATGAGCGCTCGTCGGGTGACCTGGGTTTGTGTACGCGCACGATGAGCGCGCCCAGATCATCGACCAGCTTCGTAAAGGGTTCTGTCAGCGCTTCGCGTCGTCCGACCAGCACATAGTCATGGTGGGGCACAAAGTCACGCGCACATGCTGTCACAGCGGCGCGAAGACGGCGTTTTATGCGATTGCGCTCGGGAGAATTGCCGGTTTTCTTGGTGACGGTGAAACCGATACCGGGTGGCGCTTCTTCAGCGGCGATCACCTGCAGCCCAAAGGCAGAGCGCCCGGCGCGATTGCCCCGGGCAGCCCTTTGAAACTGGCTTCGTTTGATCAGCCGACGCAGCGCGTCAGGCGTCTGCTCTATGGCCGTCATCCGGCCACAGGGCCTTACGCCGTGAGCTTGTTGCGACCGTCGCGGCGACGCTTGTTGATGATCGCACGGCCGTCCTTGGTGGCCATACGGGCACGGAAACCGTGGCGACGGGCACGCACGAGCTGGGACGGCTGATAAGTACGTTTCATGACATCAAACCGCGCCGGGCACGGTTCCTCTAGTTTGGCTCTGCACAAGCAGGAAATTTCAGACACACAT
>JAQGKG010000344.1 GCA_028290245.1 Devosia sp.
TGCCAGAGGGCGACGTTTTCGAGCGCCGGCACGACCATGCCACGCACGAGGCGGGCGAGGCCGGTGAGGTTTTCGGTGAGCACCGGATTGCGCTTGTGCGGCATGGCTGAGCTGCCCTTCTGGCCGGGGGAGAAGAACTCCTCGACCTCGAGCACTTCGGTGCGCTGCAGGTGGCGGATTTCGATGGCGACGCGCTCGACCGAGCTGGCGACTACGCCAAGCGTGGCGAAGAACATGGCGTGGCGATCGCGCGGGATGACCTGGGTCGAGACCGGCTCGATGGAGAGGCCGAGCTTTTCGGCGACATATTCCTCGACCTGCGGGTCGATATTGGCAAACGAGCCGATGGCGCCAGAAATGGCGGCGGTGGCGATTTCAGCACGGGCCGCGACGAGGCGGGCGCGGTTGCGGGTGAATTCGGCATAGGCTTCGGCCAGCTTGACGCCAAAGGTGGTTGGCTCTGCATGGATGCCGTGGCTGCGGCCGATAGTGATGGTGTCCTTGTGCTCATAGGCGCGGCGCTTTAGGGCGGCGAGCAGGGCATCGACATCGGCTATAAGAAGGTCGGCGGCGCGGGCCATCTGCACCGACAGCGTGGTGTCGAGGATATCGGACGAGGTCATGCCCTGGTGCACGAAGCGGGCGTCGGGACCGACGATCTCGCTGAGGTGGGTGAGGAAGGCGATGACGTCGTGCTTGGTGGTGCGCTCGATCTCGTCGATCCGCGCAACGTCGAAGCCATAGTCGCCGGTGGCAGCCTTGCGGGCGTTCATCACGTCCCAGATATTCTGGGCGCTTTCCTTGGGCACCACGCCGAGTTCGGCGAGCTTGGTGGTGGCATGGGCCTCGATCTCGAACCAGATGGCGAAGCGGGTTTCGGCCGACCAGATGCTGACCATTTCAGGGCGAGAGTAACGCGAAATCATTGGCTTAGGCTTTCTGGTTCAGAATATGAGTCAGGCAGTGCGGCCGGTGGCGGCAGCGCGGATGGCGGCGATGCGGCCGGCATAAGTGGCGGGGTCATTGCCGGCATAGACCGAGGAGCCGGCGACGAAGACATTGGCGCCGGCATCGGCAATGGCACGCGCATTGTCGGCGGTGACGCCGCCGTCGACTTCGAGGTCGATGTCACGGCTGCCGATCAAGGCCTTGGTCTGGCGCAGCTTGGCGAGGCTTTCGGGGAGGAAGCTCTGGCCGCCAAAGCCGGGATTGACTGACATTACCAGCACCAGATCGACATCGTCGATGACGTGCTGGATCGCCGAAACCGGCGTTGCCGGATTGAGCGCGACGCCGGCTTTCTTGCCTAGGGCGCGGATGGCCTGAAGCGAGCGGTGCAGGTGCGGGCCGGCCTCGGCGTGGACGGTGATGATATCGGCGCCGCTGTTAGCAAATTCGGCGAGGTAGGCGTCGACAGGCGAAATCATCAGGTGCACGTCAAACGGCTTGTCGGTGACAGCGCGAATGGCCTTCATCACTACGGCGCCAAAGCTGATATTGGGCACGAAATGGCCATCCATCACATCAACATGAATATAGTCGGCGCCGCTGTCGGCAATGGCCGTGACTTCGTCAGCAAGGCGGGAGAAATCGGCTGAGAGAATGGAAGGCGCAATGCGGATGGGACGGGGGGACATCTGGTTGGCACCTCAGCCGCGTAGGGGACGAGGCTGCTATAGGGCGACAGGGCCCAGCGGGCAAGATCGACGCAGAAATAAGCGCCTCCGGGGAGGGTGTCAAAACTGTGCCATTTTGGGGCGGGAATAAGTAGGTTGCGGCAAGTTGGTGCCATTCTTGTGCCTGCGGCGTAAGCAGGGAGGCGCTTGGGTGGGCAGTATTGAGCTCCGAAAACTCACCTATTCGCGGGCTAGTACTTATGAAAAGTGAAGCAAGTTACGGATGTGTACTGCCGAATCATAAGTATTATTACGGTAAATATTGGTACGAAGCCGTATTAGTTAACCAGATATTAAATGTGATTAGACGCGTTGGCAAAGATGTGGCAAAGATGTGGCCGTAAAGAAGCCGATAATTGCGCAGGGAGAGCGCGACCATGAAAGAATTCGAGCGCGGCTAAATTAGCCCACGGCGCAGTTAGACATCGGCCACAACCTGGCGGCGAACCCGGTTTGCATCGAATGCATGCGTTTACATCAATTTCAGCGGAATGACCTAATCATGAAGAGAGTTTTTCTTCCGATGGCGTTCGGCTGACGTGAATCAGGCGAATTGTAACAGTGCAAAGCGGCGAGATCTCATCTCTCCGCGCGGGGAAGCTCGTCACCAATACAGCGCGTCTGTGTCTGGAACTGCCGATCGTCTCAAAAAGAAGACAGACGGCAGTGTGTCAACTTTGGAAAATGGAGAAACTGAAATGAAGAAAACTGTATTTGTAGCAGCTCTGCTCGCAACCACGATCCTCGGTGCTTCCGCAGCCTATGCCGGCGGCGGAAACAATCACGGTGGTGGTGGTAATGGTGGTTACCATCCGCCGACTCCGCCTACCCCACCAGTCGTCGACATCTGCGCCAATGATCTCTGCAATCCCAATCTTGCGGATTTCAAGCAGACTCTGGAAGGCTTCCAGAAGGCGATCAACCTGATCGTCAACGTCGATGACGCCACCGGTGTTGTTCAGAAAGCAGTCAATGCCGGTAACCTTGTTACTGTCGTCCAAGAAGATGACGCCGGTGTCATCACTGCGCAGCTGGATATCGGTCTTGGCACGGTTCTGCAGGATGCAGACATCGACCAGTTCGCTCTGAACAAGCTTGATGGCGACAGCTGGGGCAGCGATTTCGACGATGTCACGCAGTCGGCAACCAACGTCGTAAACTCGGTGACTGGCCTCAAGATCGTGGTTGTCGATCAGACGGCCACCAACGAGCAGACTTCGATCAACAAGATCATCGGCGGCAAGTTCAGCAAGTTCTATGATCTGGAACAGGCTGCCACCAACGTCGTGAACTCGGTTACCGGCACCGAAGTCAAGCGCATCATCCAGAACGTCGAGACTGACCAGTCGGCCAGCAACTTCATCCTTGGTGGCAAGCATGGCTACGACGCCGATGCTATCGACTGGAATGCTGACGACGTGACCTACACCCAGGCCGCCGTCAACGCCGCAAACCTGATCAACATCGATCTGCTCCGTCTGGGCGGCATTGACCAGGTTTCCGATCACAGCCAGAGCGCCACAAACGTTGCGTTGTTCCAGTCGTTCCACCACTACGGTGCCGATGTGTTCGACTTCGGCCAGTCGGCAACCAACGTCTCCAACAGCGTAACCGTTGGCCAGATCTGGTCGGCAGGTTGCGGTTGCTACGGTGCCTACGAGATCGACCAGACTGCCGATGCCGGCCAGTTTGCCAGCAACCTGCTGTCCACACTCGGCGACGTGAGCAACACTGTCCAGTCGGCAACCAACGTTGCCAACTCGATCAGCATCCCGACGCCTTGATCCAATCTTTGAGGCTGCGCCACGGCGCGGCCTCTTTCCCTTTTTCGCATGTGGAGCGCACAAGATGCGACGGCTTGTTGTTGCCTACATCGCCATTTTGCTGACATCGAACGCAAGCGGGCAGGATGGTCTGCCCGGCATAGAGCAGAATGCCATTGGTGCGCAGATCGCCGAGAACGCCATCGATAG
>JAQGKG010000379.1 GCA_028290245.1 Devosia sp.
AATGTCAATGAGATGAGCGATCCCACTGCCATGCCGATCAGCGTCAAGCCAAGCTCGGACTTGTTGACGCCGAGCGCATCCTGCAGGTCGGGCATACGCGACAGCAGCGCCCCGAGCGCTACGGCAAACAGGAAAAAGCAGGCATAGAGCCGGTGCTGCTGCTCGATCTTCATGGGGTAACGACCTTAGTTGCCGATCGCGGCGCCAGAACATGAGTGGTAGCGAGACCCAGCGCGACCAGCGGCAGCCCGACGCCGAAGGTCCACTGGATGCCGAAATGCTCGGCCACATAGCCGAGCAGCGGCGGTCCTAGCAGGAAGGCCGTGAAGGAGAACTGCGCCAGGGCCGCGACGTTGATGGCCGCCGAGCGATCGGTCTGCTGTGCAGCAGCCGACATGGCGAGCGGGAACAGGGCGCTGGAGCCAACGCCGATCAGGGCAAAACCGAGATAGGCGAGTGTTGCGCCGAGCAGGTCGAACACCGGCTCGCCATTCCAGATGAAGGGAACGCTGAACACCAGCAAGACGCCAATGCCAAGCACGCCGAGCAGCGTGCGCGCCACGAGAACCGGGCTGTAGCGATCGACCCATGCATCGGCAAAGAAGCGGGCAAAGGCCTGCGAGCCGGCGACGGTGGCCACCGCAATGCCGGCCCAGAATGGCGCTGCGTCGAACACGTTGCGCATGTAGATGGCCGACCAGTCGATCCCGGCGCCTTCCATCAGCATGGCCGAAATACACACCGCCACCAGCATCATGATGGTGACCGTCGGACGCGCGAAATGCGGCGTTTCATCGGTGCTGGAGCCGGTGCGATGGGCTGCCGGCTGAAAGCGGCCAAGCAGAACCAGCGTCACGACCAAAATCACCGGGATCATGATCATCAGATGCAACTGGGGCGAGAGGCCGGCCTGCGCGATGAACGAGCCGACTAGGCCAGCGGTGAAAAAACCGAGGCTCCAAAAGGCATGGGCGCGGCTCATGATGCGGCGGCCAATGGCGTGTTCGACGCGATCGGCCTCAATATTGATGATGACCTCGATGCAACCGATGGTCAGGCCAACCGGCACCAGCAGCAGGAAGAACATCAGCGGCCCTTGGGCCCACATGGAAAGCGCATAGAAAACCGAGAGCAGCGGAATGGCCGTCAGCAGCACGCGACGATAGCCCACGGCCTCGATGAAACGACCGGCAAAGGTCAGCGAAATCAGGGTGCCGACCGCAGAGCCGATCAGCGCCAGGCCGAGCTGGCCCTCGCCGACACCCATGGCGCGCTGGATATCGGGCAGGCGCGGAAACATCGAACCCATGCAGAACGAATAAACAAAGAAGGCCCCAAACACTTTGAACTGGGGTGGGAGATCGAGGCCGAACTTCATGGCTACACTACTCGCAAAATCAATGCGGGCGAAGCTATGCGAGAATCAGCAACACGCAAAGGGCGCGTGCAAACGTTTTAGATAGAATTTTGCAACGTTGCATTGTGTCTTCAGGAGAGGAACGAAACGCTAGATCGAGCAACGAAAAAGGCCGCCCCGTAAGGCGGCCTGTAGCGACATCTGTAGGATGTGTCGCGGAGATCAGCTTTGAGCGAGACAGACGGAGGTGGTGCCGCGATTGCGGAAACCGAGAGCCGTAGCTGCGGCCTTGCTCAGATCGATAATGCGCTTGCCGTGGAACGGGCCGCGATCATTGATGGTCACTTCAACTTCCTTGCCGGTGTTCTGGTCGGTCACGGTGACCTTGGTGCCGAAGGGGAGCGAGCGATGGGCTGCTGTCATGGCGTTTTCGTTGAAGACTTGGCCAGAGGCGGCCCGCTTGCCATTGAAGCCAGGACCATACCAGGAAGCGCCGCCGCATTGGGCATAGGCTACAGTGGAAAAGGAGAAGAGGGCTGCAGCAACTGCGACCACGGATACGGCTTTTCTAATCAAATTACCAAACTCACTTCAATTGACGTGAGCCGTTAACTAACGGGCATGATCGGCCACAATGTGCCCGTATCTGGATTTCGGGCCCTCAACCCCATGGCTGTTGCGGATATGTCGCAGGATTCCAGCCCAAGTCATGCCTTGTTGCTGAATGATTCAGGTCAACTTGAGGAAATGAATCCGCACTCGGCGCGAAACTAGGACGCTTGGCCGCGGAATTTTTCGGTTTGCGGATTCATCTTGCGCCATGTGGCCATCAAGCCCCGGTTCCACGTCAACGCCCTCCAAGTGCGTTTTTTCCTCGGTTCCCAAGACAATCTCCGCAATTCGAAGGCGCCGTTGGGCGAATTAAGGCGCGATTGCGGCAGCGTGAGGTGCGTCTGGAGCGCTATCGCAGCAGCGCATCTACGCTCCAGCCACCGGATCCCACTGCCAATAGCACCAGCAGGCTGGCCGCAAGAATGGCGTCGGGCGAGTACAACACATTCTCCAGCTTGTGCACGCCCTGCCCTTCGGCTTGAGGGATGCCTGTGGTGACCAACGCGCCAAGACTGACGACCAGCAGTGCCAGCGAGCCGACGGTCGTCAGCAGACCCAACACGACAAGCACGCCGCCCACCAGCTCAAGGCCTGACATGACAGGCGTCAGGCCAACGGGCACTCCGGCCTGTTGCAGCGAATCCCGCATTTTCTGACGTCGCTCAGGTTTGGTCAGCTTGAAATAGCCGGACATGGCGAACATCAGGCCAACGACGAGGCGGAGTACCAAAAGCGCGAAGTCGGCGAGGGCGGGCAGGCTGAAAAGCCAGGATGGCATGGAAACCTCGATGCTGGGCATGGCAGGAATGCCCTGGTGGGCGGTTTCGTTGCCATGTTGGCCGCCTGGGCAACTTAGGCCCGCCTCTGGACAACAGGCTGAAGGCGTTGTTCGGCGCCGCTGCCCACAATCTGGACCAGACCATGCGCCACTAGCGACTTCTGAAACTTACCTTTCCCGCCGAGTAGTCGCAGCAGGTCAGGTTCAGCCAAGTTGATCGCCGCCCTTAGCGCGGCTGATCGGACTGGGCCACTTTCGCACGCTTCAGCTACGACCTGTCTGAGACGGGCCGTATCATTAGAATGGGGTGACTTGGGATTTGCAGGGGTTTCAACCTGCTTTCGCGCGCTCAACTGCTTTGTAGACAGGGCAGCTTGAGTCGGGGCGGCCTGTATTCCGAGCACCTCGAAACTGGTGCAGGCCGACCGGAAGGCAGCATTTGGCTCGACGCGGCTGAAGCCCATGACCTCAAGACCGGCGTTGCGCAGCCGGAGGGCCAGCGGAGTGAAATCACCATCATGGGTTACCAACGCGACGGCATCGACCGTCCGTTGATGCACGACGTCCATGGCTTCGATCGTGAGGCGGATATCGGCAGAGTTTTTGCCCTTCCCCAGGCCCGGTTGCAACACGAGCTCGATGCCATTTTCCCGACCACAGGCAATCCAACTGTTAAGCGCGGCCAATGAGAAATCCCCCACCGCTCGCTTAATCTGCGTCATGCCACGCGGCACCAACAGCTTCAGCGCCGCTACTGCCGTTACGCAATCAATGTTTTCAGCGTCCAACAAAACTGCAATACGCTTGGCGGTCATTTCTTACCCATCAATTATCCCGGGCCAGAATAATGGCGCTGACTAAAGTATTTACTCAGCAATTGTTGAAAGTTTTAGAAACCGTATGTTTTAGCGGCCTGAGCTCAAACAACTGCTGGCTTGATTGGCAACCCCCATTCGGTCAGACGTGGACCACGCGATAGTCCAAGTGAGTGGTGAACTTGGTGTAGCGGGCACCGATTGGTTCAAGCGTGACGGTCAACCCATCCCACAGGCGCTCACCCTGACCCGCGACCAAGGGCGAGATCTTTAGGTGCAGGGTATCGACTGCCCCGGCATTCAAATAGTTCCGCAGCGTGGTGACGCCGCCGGCTATGGCGAGATCTCGCTCGCCGGCCACCGCCCTGGCTCGGGCCAGCGCGACCTCGGGACCTTCGGTTATGAAATGAAATGTGGTGCCACCTTCCATCTCGATAGGCGGTCGGGCATGGTGGGTGAGTACGAAGACCGGCCCATGATAGGGCGGGTTCGGACCCCACCAGCCCTTCCATTCCTCTTCCCAGACATCAGGTCCGGGCGCCGCGAACATGTTGCGGCCCATGATGAAGGCGCCATGATCGACAATGGCGTCGATCTCGGCACGATTGTTATCGGCGTCCTCGAACATCCAGCGTGCCAGTTGCTGCGGATCGATGCTGCCAAACGGGCGTTCCCGGCTCTGGTTGAGGCCGGTCCCGAAGCCGTCCAGCGACAGCATCATATGGGCGCGAACTTGCTGGGACATAACCGACCTCGGGTTACTTAATTCATAGCTTAAGCATTAAAGCGCCTACCGCGCGTGTCAAGCGTACATTAGGTACGAGCCTTCGGCGTCAGCCCGAACATGAACAACTGTTCCAGATATCGTGCCGCATCCTCGAACCTACCTTCGCCGCCGCGACCCGGCCCAAGGACGGCGCGGACCTGGACGTCGAAGTCGGCGTAGTGCTGGGTGGTGGCCCAGATCGAGAAGATCAGGTGATAGGGATCGGTGCGGGTCAACTTGCCCTGGTCCATCCAGGTCAGCAGAACTCTCGCCTTTTCGTCGACGAGATTCTTGAGATCAACCTCGATCATTTCGATGATGCGCGGCGCGCCCTGCAGCATTTCATTGGCAAACAGCCGGCTTTCACGCGGAAAGTCGCGCGCCATTTCAAGCTTGCGGCGGATATAGGATCGGATTTCGGGGAAGGGATCGCCGTTGGCGTCCATTTCCCGCAGCGGCGCCAGCCAGGTGACCAGCAGTTCGCCCATCAGGCGACGATGGATCTCTTCCTTGCGCGGAAAATAGTACAGCAGGTTGGGTTTGCTCATCCCCGCCACTTCGGCGATCTGGTCGATGGTCGCGCCGCGAAAGCCATGCAGCGAAAACACTTCGAGCGCAGCCTCGAGAATGAGGTCCTGTTTTTCGCGCTGGATGCGGGTGATCGGGCGCGGCTTGGCTGGCGGATGCGATGCTGCCTCGGCGTCAGCCTTATGCTGGCGCGTGGCGGAGATCGGGACTTCGGCACTTTTCACTTTGGTCGGCGGCATTTTCGCCTTGCTAGAAAGTTTGGGAGTGCTAACATTTTTCCAACTGGTCAAAATTTCTGGACTTAACGCGTCGCCGTCAAGAGCCAAAAGACGAACCAGCACAGAATCAAGGGGAGCGAGAGTTTCTTGTCCATTTCCGATGCCGTGGTGCCGAACGATCTGAGCGCCTTCTGGATGCCGTTTACCGCCAATCGGCAGTTCAAGAAAAACCCGCGCATGTTCGTCGCGGCCAAGGACATGCATTATACCACCAGCGATGGTCGGCAGGTGCTCGACGGCACAGCGGGCCTATGGTGCTGCAACGCTGGCCATGCCCGCCCCAAAATTGTCGAGGCCATCGCCAAGCAGGCGGCCGAGCTGGATTATGCGCCGGCCTTCCAGATGGGTCATCCCAAGGCGTTCGAGCTGGCCAACCGCATCGTCGATATCGCCCCCGACGGGCTCAACCATGTGCTGTTCACCAATTCGGGCTCCGAGTCGGTCGAAACAGCGCTGAAGGTGGCGCTGGCCTATCACCGGGTGAAGGGCGAGGGCGCCCGCTCCCGCCTGATCGGCCGCGAACGCGCCTATCACGGCGTCAATTTCGGCGGTATCTCGGTGGGCGGCATCGTCACCAACCGCAAGATGTTCGGCAGCCTGCTCGGCGGCGTCGATCACATGCCCCACACCCATAATCTCGTTCAGAATGCGTTCAGCAAGGGCCTGCCCGA
>JAQGKG010000381.1 GCA_028290245.1 Devosia sp.
ACCATCTTGGTGTTGGCCTTGGTAATGACGGTGATGCCGCGATCGACGAACGCCTTTTCCAGCAGGTAGCCGGCCGCCGGATCGAGCTGGCGCTCCATCAGCGTCGGCGACAAATGCAGCACGGTGACATCCATGCCCTGCATCTTGAGCCCGGCAGCGGCTTCAAGGCCGAGCAGGCCGCCGCCGATGACGACGACGCGTGCGCCGCGGCCCATGGCGAGCATTTTGTCGACGTCATCGAGATCGCGGTAGGTCACGACGCCGGTCAGTTGATGGCCAGGAATCGGTGGAATGAAGGGCGAGGAGCCGGTGGCAATCACCAGCTTGTCGTAGGTGGCAACCACGCCATTGTTGGACACGACCTGTTTGCCGACCCGGTCGATCAGGGTCACCGGCGACGACTTGTGCAGCGTCACGCCGTGTTCGGCATACCAGGCATCGTCATGGGTGATGATCTGCTCATAGGTCTTTTCGCCCGACAGCACCGGCGACAGCATCAGCCGGTTATAATTCACCCGGGATTCGGCGTTGAAAATGGTGACCTCGAACCGGTCGTGATCCGTCTCGAACAACTGCTCCAGCATGCGCCCCGGCGCCATGCCATTTCCAATGATGACGAGTTTTTCGCTCATGTCGTCTCCGCCTTGCCCGTGCGAGGCCAAAAACAAAAAAAGCCGCCAACCGAATACGCGTCCCGGTGAAAACCGGTGACGAGGATCAGTTGGCGGCGATGCCTGAAAGACGCCCAGCACTGGACGCCGAATGCAGAAGGTCCGAAGACGCTGCAGCAGAGGTAATGCACGGACCGTGCCAGTTCGGGCGGGTTCAGGATTAGTTAGGTTTTACAACGGTGTGAGAAATTTTGGCTGGGCTGGTCGCCTCGCTCTTTAGGCAAAGGGCCGCTGATTTCTACAGCGACGCGCACAAAAAATAGACATTGGCAGTATTTGTCTTATTATGATGCAGCGCGGGTTCCTTGTGTAAAGGCACGGTGCCAGCCCCTCTATTTCTCATCCTTCGGCACGCACGAGCAGTGACGCGACGTCGCATGCGGGTTGCTTATGGCTACTGGCCGGACCATTTGCGGGCGCATACCACACTGGAAAATATATGACCGAGACCCAACGCCGCCGCGCGCTGATGCTGATTAATCCAAATGCGCGACGCGGCAGCGACAGCCTCGATCCCGTCATCTCGCGGCTTGAGGCGGGCGGAATCGATGTGCAGGTCGAGCGGTTCCAGACACCGGGCGAAGTCTCGGCCGATATCGAGCGGCGGCGGCATGAGGCTGATCTGGTGATCGTCTGCGGCGGTGATGGCACGATCAATTCGGCAGCCAAAGGCATCATGGCCACCGGCTTGCCCATGGGCATCATGCCGATGGGGACGGCTAATGATTTGGCACGCACGCTGGACATTCCCGACAATCTGCTCGCGGCGGCCGATATTATCCTGGCTGGCAAAACGCGCCAGATCGATCTGGGTGAGGTCAACGGCCACCCATTTTTCAACGTGGCCAGCATGGGGCTGGGGGCGAGCCTTGCCAATTCTCTATCACGCGAAGCCAAGCGCCGCTGGGGCAAACTGGGCTATGCGTTCGCCGCGGCCAAGGTCTTGCTCAAGGCCCGCCCGTTCAGCGCCACCATCATCAACCGCTCCGGCACGGTTGACGTTAGTACGCTGCAGATCGCGGTCGGCAATGGCCGCCATTATGGTGGAGGTACCGTGGTCCAAGCCGACGCCGCGATCGATGACGGACACCTCGATCTCTACAGCCTCGAGCACGATAACGTCCTGCGCCTGTTGCTGCTGATGGGCGCCTTTCGCAAAGGCACCCATGGCGCCTGGGAAGAGGTTCGGACCGACAAATGCGTCGAATTCGACATTCGCACCAAGCGTCCAATGCCGATCAACACCGACGGGGACCTGGTGACCTTCACGCCAGCGCATTTCGTCATTCGCCCCTCGGCAATCACTGTGTTTGCCTGATCAGGCGTGACGAAAATGTGCATTCAGCCGATAGAGCTAATCGGCGCTAAAGCCCTTGCTCTGGCGCTAGCTGACCCCAACGTTCGTCCCATAGTTCGTGGTGTTGCAACCACACGACTACGCGTTTGAAGCCATGTTGGGCGCAAAGCAGCTCCGCTCGCTCCAAAGCACTTGGCACCGGCATCGGGCCTTCCATGGCGGCGGGGATGAGGCTGCCTTTGCCCTGCCATTCGGGCCAGTAGATCACCGCATCGCGTTGCCCGAATTGCAGTCCGGCTACGGTTAAAATCCGGGTGTCACTCCGGATGCCAACGGTTATGGCGTCGAGCGCAACCTCGTCTTCGTCCTCGGTCCAAGAATATATACGGGCCATGCAAGCCTCTGCGTTAAACGGCTAATCCTGGATGAAATGCGGAACGAAGCGCGACAGGTTTGCGGTGATCGGCGAGCGGTCTTCCCGCATGGCAAGACCACAGGCGCGGTCGCCGACGATCCAGCTGCCCAGCACGGCGTGGCCGCCTTCACTTTCGAACAGTGGCGCGTAGGCCTGGATGACGAAGCCTTCTTCGCCGTAAAGTCCGGGCATCGACGCGGTTACCTCACCATCGCGCGTGATCGTGACGTTTTCGCCCTC
>JAQGKG010000389.1 GCA_028290245.1 Devosia sp.
AAAAGCCTCGGCAAGATCGTCTTCAACGGCGTGGAACGAGACGAACTGCGCCCCGGCCTCCTTCAGGCAATCGACCTGGCCATAGATGTGGCTGTGATTGATGCCAATGGCGGCGAATTTGATGTCAGTCATGGGTCTAGCGTTTCATACCGGTGGTGGCGATGCCTTCGATGAGCAGTCGCTGGAAGAACAGGAAGAACAGGAAGATCGGCACGATGGAGAGCACGCTCATGGCAAACAGTCCGCCATAGTCGCTTTCGCCGGTGCTGTCGGTGAAGGTGCGCAGGCCGAGCATCACGGTGTAGGTCTTCATTTCGCTGAGGTAGATCAGCGGTCCGAAGAAATCGTCCCAGGTCCAGATGAAGGTGAAAATGGCCGCGGTCGCCAGCACCGGCATCGATAGTGGGATGATGATCTTCCAGTAGATGCGCCAGGGCGAGCAGCCATCCATCTGGGCGGCTTCGTCGAGTTCTTTGGGCAGACCGCGGAAAAACTGCACCATCAGGAAGATGAAAAAGCCATCGGCGGCGAGGAACTTCGGCACCACCAAGGGCAAGAACGTGTTGACCCAGCCGAGCTGGCGGAACAGCACATATTGCGGGATCAGCGTCACCTGGTAGGGCAGCATGAGCGTCATCAGCATCATGGCGAACCAGAAGTTCTTGAACTTGAAATCGAGCCGGGCGAAGGCATAGGCTGCCATCGAGCAGGCCATCACATTGCCCAGCACCGACAGGCCCGAGATGATGAAGCTGTTGATATAGAACGTGCCAAAGCTGGTGCGCAGGCCATTCCAGCCGCGAATATAGGAGTCGATGCTCCACGACGACGGCCAGATACTGGCCGAGGTGAAAATCTCGTTTTCCGGCCGGAACGAAGCGGCGAGCAGCCACAGCAGCGGATAGAGCATCAGCACCGAGACGGCGAGCAGGCCGGCATGGGTCAACACCGAGACGAGCTTGCGCTGCAGTGGCGTTCGCTGACGCTCGCCGACCACGGTGAGCCTGTTGGAAACATCACTCATCGTAGTGCACCCAGTATTTGCTGGTGAGGAACGAGAACGCCGTGAAGATTCCGACCAGCGCCAGCAGCACCCAGGCCAGCGCCGAGGCGTAGCCCATGCGGAAGAAGCCGAAGGCCTCCTGGTACAGGTAGAGCGTATAGAACAGCGTCGAGTTGATCGGATTGCCGGTGCCGCCCGAGATGATGAAGGCCGGCGTGAAGCTCTTGAACGCCTCGATGGTCTGGATGATGCCGTTAAAGAACACCACCGGCGTCAACAGCGGCAGCGTGATCTTGATGAACTGGCGCCACTTGCCGGCGCCGTCGAGGCTGGCCGCCTCATACATATCCTGCGGAATCTGGCGCAGGCCGGCGAGGAAGATGATCATCGGCGAGCCAAACTGCCAGACCGCGAGCACGATGATAGTCCACAGCGACGTTTGTGGATTGGAAATCCAGCTTGGGCCAGCAATGCCGAAGATCGAGAGGAAATCATTGACCAGGCCATCGCGGGCAAAAATCTGGCGCCACAAAATCGCGATAGCCACCGATGCACCGAGCAGGCTCGGTAGATAGAATAGCGCCCGATATAGCGGCAGCCCGCGCATGCCCCGATTGAGCAGCATCGCCACGGCCAACGCGAAAGCCAGCTTGAGCGGCACCGAGAAGATCACGAACATCACGGTCACCCGCATCGAAGCCCAGAACTTGGGATCGGCGGTGAACATGCGGACATAGTTGTTGGCACCGACCCAGTCGGGCGAGGTCAACAGGTCGAAGTCGGTGAAGCTGAGATAAAACGAGGTGACGATCGGCCCGATGGTGAGGCCGAAAAAGCCGATCAGCCAGGGCAACAGGAACAGGTAGCCGGGGGCGTCGTTTTGCCAGATCCGGGACCACAGGGATGGAGAGACCGCGCGCTCCCTTGCGGGAGCGCCCGATTCAAGGGAGCGCGCGGTCATGGCTTATGCTCGGCCGAGGATGTCATTGGCGCCGGTGATCAGCTCGGCACCAGCCTGTTCAGCAGACTTGGCACCAAAGCCGACTTCTTGGCCCAGGGTACGGATCAAGGACTCCGAGATTTCACCGGCAGCAGCCGGCGGGGATGCCGGCAGTGGCCCGAGCAGGTCGCCCAGATTTGCCACGAAGTTCAGGGCGATCTGGCTCTGTTCGTCGAGGGTTGGCGCCACGATATCGCGCGATGCGGCAACGCATGGAATGCCGCGTTCGACGCCGAGGATTTTGACGGCCTCCGGATCGGAGATGAAGAAGTTGAGGAATTCTGCTGCCGCTTGCTTGTTGGCGGACGATTCGGCAACCGAGAAGAACATCGACGGCTTGCGGTAGTGTCCCCCGCCGACGCCAGCCGCGATGCGCGGATAGCCGACCATGGCCAGCTTGTCCTGCACGATGGCTTGGAAAGCCACGAGCTGGTTGGAGTTGGACGGGATCATTGCCGCCTTGCCGAGCACCAGCATGGTGGTTTCGAGCGGACCGGTGTCGAGCGCCTGGTCTTCAGCCGAAACGCAAACGCCGGCTTCGCGCAGCTTGGCCCACATGGCATACCATTCGACGGCGTCGGCTTCTTCAAAGCCCAGCTTGCCCTGGGCGGTATAGAGCGCCTTGCCGCGCTGACGCAACCAGTTATCCAGCATCGGCTCGTTATATGAGCCATCCATGATGGCTACCATGCCGTCGCGGATATTGGCGGTCTTGAAGGCTTCGCCGATGGCGATCAGGTCATCATATGTCCAGGCATTGGTCGGCGCCTCGATACCGGCCTCTTCGAAGGCTGCGGTATTGACGAGCATGGCAACCGAGTTGGCGCCGAGCGAGATACCATAAAGCTTGCCATCGACCTTGCCGCCTTCGAGCTGGTCGGCGTCAAAATTGGACAGATCGAGCGCGCCGCCGACGAATTCGTCGAGTGGGGCGATGGCGTTACGCTTGGCGTATTCAACGATGAAGCGATAATCCATCTGGATGATGTCAGGGGCATTGCCGCCCGCGGTCTGGGTCGCCAGCTTGGGCCAGTAATCGTTCCAGGCGAGGAATTCGCCTTCAACGTCGGTGCCCTTGGCAGCCTTGTAGAGATCGGTCACGCCATAGGTGCGATCGGCGCGGGCCTGGCCGCCCCAAAAGGTCATGCGCAGGCTCGATGCCTGGGCCCAGGCTGGCATGACGCCGGCGGCGCCAGCCGCAACCAGAGCAGTGGTGCCCATCAGAAACTTTCGACGGTCGATACGAACGGTCATTGGTTTTCCTCCCAAGAAATTTAGCTGTTCCGAATTTTGGAACCGATGTGACAGCAGCCTCCCCGCCGCTAAGTCACCAACTAGTTACAACGATATTTGGTTTAGTCGCCTTGTCAATCCGCCAACCCTGCTCGTTTTCGTAACTTGAATGTCGTCGATGCGAGCAAATAACCGGCCGGTTACGATCTAACACGCGGCTAACCGCGGGTGCAACCGACTTGTATGGAAGATTGATGCAGCGCAGACCTGTCCCTTGTTGGCACTTCTGACGCACAGCATTGCGCAGTCTGGCGCAAAAGAAAAATATGAAATGCTGGCCTCCGCCATAGATAAATCTATGGTCCAGCCATGGACAAGATGCTCACTCAATTCCTCGCCATTGCCGATGCCGGCTCGATCAGCGCCGCTGCGACCGCCCTTCTGGTTACCCAGCCGACGCTGACTTTCAACATGCGCAAGCTCGAGGAGGAGCTCGGCGTGCAACTGCTGCTGCGCTCCTCGCGCGGGGTGACGCTGACGCCCTATGGCGAAACGCTGTACGAAAATGCGCGGCTGATGCGGCGCCTGCATCACAACATGCTGGGCGCCATTGCCGAGCAGCGCCAGCGCAGCGAACGCGGCATTTCGATAGGCTCGGGCTATTCGTGGTGGACCATGTTCCTCAAGGACATGGTGGTGGCCTATCAACAGGAATTTCCCAACGCGCCAGCCCAGGTCAGCCTCGGCAACCAATTGCGCTGCATGGATCAGCTGATCTCGGGCGATATCTCTATGTTCCTGGCCCATGAAATCGAAGGCCTCAGCCCCAGTGTCGGCGCCGAATTCATTCCGCTCAGCACGGTCTATCACGCCTATTTCGTACGCCAGGGCCATCCTCTTTTGGACAAGCCCCGAGCCGTTGCCGAGATCGATCCTTACCCGCAGGTCAGCAGTTCACCGCCCGAAAGCCGGCACCAGCGCTACTTCGACAGTGCAAAGCGCCGCACCCGGATCGAGACCGTATTCGACCGCACCAGTTCAGCCTTCGCCTCGAATTCTCTCGCCGCCTGCGTCGACTACACCTGCGCCACCGACGCCGTGCTGCGCCACACCCACATCATGGCAGCCGACTTCGCCAAGCGCGGGCTAGTGGAAGTGGAACAGGCCGATCCGCACCGGATTAGTAGGATGGGGATTTATCTGCTGACCGAGCAGAGGGAAGACGAGCGGGTAAGAGATTTGGTGGGGCGGATTAGTGCGGCGGCTAACGCGGTGCTGCCTGCGTTGGAGTAGAGCAAGACAGGAAGAATACTTTCACCTAGCCTCCCCTGAAAAGGGGGAGGAATCCCATCGAGTCTTTGGCACTATCTCGGCAACCCACCGGGCAAGTCCCTCCCCCTCATCAGGGGGAGGCTAGGTGGGGGTACCCAACGAAGACTCACCTTCGCCGCTTCCCCTACCCAGCCCGCGTCTTCAGATAGTCCACCACCATCTGCACCGCCTGGGCCTCGCGCTCCTGCACCATGTCGATGGCCGACAAATCCCGCGCAAAAATCACCGACAGCGTCGCCATGTTGGACACATAGAAAAACCCCAGCGCGGCGATCGAAATATACAGCTGCACCGGGTCGACATCGCGCCGAAATATGCCCGCATCGGCGCCGCGATCCATGATGGTCTTGATCTGCCCGACCAGTGGCGAATGCAGCGCCTGGATATCTGGCAGGGTTTTCAAAAACCGCGCGTTTTCGATGTTTTCGGTGCCAAGCAGCCGCGGAAACCATGGGTTGGCGAGGAAGTGACGGAAGGTAAACCGCACCAGTCGGTCCATCGCATCCACCGGCCCGAACTGGTCCAGCGACAGCGCCCGCTCGCCCCGCCTGATCTCCTGATAGGCATCGAGCAGCACGGCCCGGTACAGGTCTTCCTTGTTGCCGAAGTAATGGTACAGCAGCCGTTTGTTGGCCCCAGCCAGCGCCGCGATGGCATCGACCCGCGCACCCTCGAAGCCGCGCTCGGCAAATTCGGCCCGACCGGCGACCAGAATGGCGGCCTTGGTCTTTTCCGAATTCCTGGCGCGCTTGATAGCCGGCTTATCCGCGAGAGCCTCGTCCATGTCCCCTCATGCGGCGAACGCCGCGGTTACTGCATAATCCCCTGACCTCCAGATAGCAGCACAGGTCCACAAGGGTAAAGGCCGCTTCCGCCAACGGTCTTGGCTAAGCGTCTTTCGGATGCTTGACGGCTCCCCATTACACCGTGTAGCTAAGTAACCAATCAGTTACACGCCCAACGCGGCACCGGAGGAAATCGAGATGGCACACAGGCGAATTGGCATCATCATGCACGGCGTCACCGGGCGCATGGGCTACAACCAGCACTTGGTGCGCTCGGTCCTCGCCATCCGCGATCAGGGCGGCATAGCGCTGGCCAACGGCGACCGCCTAGTGGTCGATCCGATTATCGTCGGCCGCGACGCCGCCAAGATCGAGCGGCTGGCTAAAAAGCACAACATCGCGCGCTGGGGCCATGACCTCGATGCGGCCCTAGCTAACCCCGAAGACACGGTGTTTTTCGATGCCGGGACCACGCTGATGCGGGCCGGGCTGATCGAACGCGCGCTGGCCGCCGGCAAGCACGTGTATTGCGAAAAGCCGACCTCCGACGACCTCGAAATTGCGGTCAATCTGGCCAAGACCGCCCGCGCCTCGGGCCTCAAGCATGGCGTGGTACAGGACAAGCTGTTCCTGCCCGGCCTGATGAAAATCAAGATGCTGGCCGACAGCGGCTTCTTCGGCAAAATCCTGTCGGTGCGCGGCGAGTTCGGCTATTGGGTGTTCGAGGGCGACTGGCAAAAGGCGCAGCGCCCGAGCTGGAATTATCGCAAGAAAGACGGCGGCGGCATCATCCTCGATATGCTGTGCCACTGGCGCTATGTGCTCGATAACCTGTTCGGCGAGGTCAAAGCCGTGTCCTGCCTCGGCGCCACCCACATCCCCAACCGCGTCGATGAAAACGGCGTCGCCTACAAGGCCGATACCGACGACGCGGCCTATGCGACCTTCGAGCTGGAAGGCGGCATTGTCGCCCAGATCAATTCAAGCTGGACCACCCGCGTCCGCCGCGATGACCTCGTGACCTTCCACGTCGATGGCACGCATGGCTCGGCTGTAGCGGGCCTCCACAAATGCTGGACCCAGCACCGCGTCAACACCCCCAAGCCGGTCTGGAACCCCGACCAGCCGCAGACCATAAACTTCTTCGCCGACTGGGAAGAAGTGCCCGACAACTGGCCCGCCGACAACGGCTTCAAGGTGCAGTGGGAAATGTTCCTCCGCCACGTCGCCGAAGACGCCCCGTGGGAATACGGCCTCGAAGCCGGCGCCAAGGGGGTGCAGCTGGCAGAGCTTGGGCTGAAGTCATGGGCCGAGCGCCGCTGGCTGGATGTGCCGAAGCTGGAATTTTGATGCCATGACCAGCATCAACCTGCCCAACGCCGACCGGTCGATCACGCCCTACACGCTGACCGGGGAACCCATACCTTTCGTCAGGCATCGCGCCAGCGACTTCAATCGCATCGCCTATGCCGCCGCCCATGTGGTTGCCGATCCATTGGCCAATAACGATCCCTGGCTGACCCCCGCTATCGATTGGGACACCACGCTCGCCTTCCGCCATCGCCTCTGGGACCTTGGGCTCGGCGTCGCCGAAGCCATGGATACCGCCCAGCGCGGCATGGGTCTGAGCTGGACTGATGCGCAGGAGCTGATCCGCCGCGCCCAGGCCGAAGCCCGCACCCGCGACGACGCGCTGATCGCCTATGGCGCAGGCACCGACCACCTGATGCCTGGACCGGATGTCACCATAGACGACATCATCCGCGCCTACGAAGAACAGGTCGGCTTCGTCGAAGCTCAGGGCGGCCGCGTCATCCTGATGGCATCGCGCGCGCTCGCCGCAGCCGCCAAATCTCCCGACGATTACGCCAAGGTCTATGGCCGCATTCTCAGCCAGGTAAGGCAGCCGGTGATCATGCATTGGCTCGGCAAAATGTTCGATCCGGCCCTGCAGGGCTACTGGGGCAATATTGACCACGACCGGGCGATGGACGTCTGCCTCGACGTCATCGCGGCTAACGCCGACAAGGTCGACGGCATCAAAATTTCGCTGCTGTCGGCTGAGAAGGAAATCGCCATGCGCCGGCGGCTGCCGGCTAGCGTCAAGATGTATACCGGCGACGATTTTAACTATGCCGAACTGATCGCCGGCGATGACCAGGGTTATTCCCACGCCCTGCTTGGCATTTTCGACGCCATCGCACCGGCCGCCTCTGCAGGTCTCGCGGCACTCGGTAAAGGCGACAACAAGGCGTTCTTCGACCTGCTCGAACCTACGGTGCCGCTCAGCCGGCATATCTTTGCCGCGCCCACCCGCTTCTACAAAACCGGCGTGGTGTTCCTCGCTTACCTTAACGGTCTGCAGGGCCACTTCCAGATGGTCGGCGGCCAGCAATCGACGCGGTCGGTTCAGCACCTGAGCGAGCTGTTTCGCCTCGCCGACAAAGCGCGTGTGCTGGGAGACCCCGAATTGGCCGTAAGGCGCATGAAAGCGGTGCTCGATGTTAACAGTGTGCTAGCATGAAGGGCGCTCGTGTTATCTCGCTGAACCTTGCCACGACTCGTCAGGTGTGGGGCTTCAAGGACGCCGTCGACGGCTGCCTGAGAGCTGGAATCACCGCGATTGCCCCATGGCGCGACCAGATCGAAGCCATTGGTCTCGACGAGGCCGCGCGCATCGTCAAGGCCAATGGCCTCCAGGTCACCGGCGTCTGCCGCGGTGGCATGTTTCCAGCCGAATCAGCCGCCGGACGACAGGCGCAGATCGACGACAACCTCCGCGCCATCGACCAAGCCGCGGCACTCAATGCCGATTGCCTAGTGCTGGTCGTTGGCGGATTACCCGGTAGTTCCAAGGACTTGCCCGGCGCTCGCCAGATGGTCACCGACGGCATCGCCGCCATGTTGCCCCACGCCATTGCCTCCGGCGTCAAGATCGCCATCGAGCCGTTGCACCCGATGTATGCCGCCGACCGCGCCTGCGTGAACACCATCGACCAGGCACTCGATATCTGCGAGCAACTCGGCGAAACCGTCGGCGTCGCCATCGATGTCTACCACGTCTGGTGGGACCCGAAACTGGCTCAAGCCATTGCTCGAGCCGGACGAATGAACCGCATTTTCGCGCATCACATCTGCGACTGGCTGGTGCCGACTCAGGACATGCTGCTCGACCGTGGCATGATGGGCGACGGCGTCATCGACCTGCCGGCGATACGCCAGATCATTGAAGCTGCTGGCTATTTTGGCCCGCAGGAGGTCGAAATCTTCAGCCAGGACAATTGGTGGAAACGGCCCGGCGACGAAGTTCTGGCGGTCATCAAACAGCGCGTAGCGACGGTGTGCTAGTTAATCGGATTCACTTGGGGCCAGGGTCCATCAAAACGTGAATTCGATCCGCTCCCAAGCGCGCCAGTTTCAGCATCAGCGCCTTACGCCGCGCACCGGCCATCGGCGTCAGCGGACTGTCGTGCAAGATGGCACCGTCGTGCCCGTCGGCGACGATAAGGCCCTCACTCTCCGGGAAAATATCGCCGTCGAGTTCAGGCGGCTTGGCGAAAAAGAAGCGGTCGGAAAACTCGCGGTACTCGTGCCATTTCTTGTCGACCTGAAAATCCATCAGGCTCGACTTGATCTCGACGATCCAGATTTCGCCCTTAGGACCAACGCCCAGCACGTCGGCGCGGCGGCCGCTACGCAGGGTGACTTCGGCATAGCAGGCCATGTCGTAGGTTTCGCGCAGCAGCCGCATCACGCCGCGCTGCACGCGCAGCGCGGTCGGCGATTGCCGCAGATCGACAATCGGCCCGAGATTAGCCATTTGACGTGATCGGCTCCGGAACTTTGCGCGTGCCCAGGGCAAAGCTCGACGCCCACAGACCGGCGAGCAGCAGCGGCAGGCAGATCAGGTAGGAGTTGCGGATGCCCAGGTATTCGGCGACGAAGCCGAGCAGAGGAGGCGCCATGAAGAACACCACAAAACTCACCTGCGCCAGCGCCGCCACATTGACGGCGGCGGGGCGGTCGGTGCGCTGCGCAGCCGCGGAAACCGCCAGCGGATAAACCGCCGAACAGCCAATGCCCATCAGGGCAAACCCAGCCAGCGCGATCTCCGGCGAGGGCGCATAACCCACCATCAGCACGCCGACTGTAGCGAGACTCAGCAGCACCATGGCGACGTTGCGCGGGCCGAAACGGGCAACCACGGGGTCAGCGCTCAGCCGCATTACCGCCATGAAGAAAGCAAACAGCGTCAGGCCCATGCCGCCGACGAAGGGCTGTGCCGAGAACACGTCGCGCATATAGATGGCCGACCAGTCGATGCCGGCGCCTTCGACGAGGAAGGCGGCAAAGCCGATGATGCACAGCGGCACCAGCCCAAGATTGGGAAAGGCGATGCGATGGGTATTTTCGCTTTCGGTGCGCTTGGGCGCCGGAGCCGGCTTGATGCCGGAAATCATGTAGCCGCCGACCAGAACGATAATGGCGGCGATGATGCCAAGATGGGCTTCGACCGACAGACCCGATTGACGAATGCCGGCGCCAGCAAACGCCGTCACGAAAAAACCCACGCTCCAGAAGCCATGAGCGCGGTTCATGAAACGCTTGCCGGTGTGCATTTCGAGCCGATCCAACTCGACATTGAGGTTGATTTCGAGGGCTCCAGCCAAAACGCCCGCTACGAACAACACGCCAAACACTGCCGGCGCCACGCCGAGCCAAGGAATGGTTGCGAACAGTAGCGAAGGACCCAGTACCGTGAAGAACGCCACGGTGCGCACGCCGAGTTGCCCGATAATCGCAGCGCCAAAGGTCAGCGAGATCAGCGAGCCGATCGACATGCCGATCATGGTGAGGCCGAGTTGGCTTTCGCTCACCTGCAG
>JAQGKG010000201.1 GCA_028290245.1 Devosia sp.
TTGTACCAGCAGCGGACCAGTTCTTCGTTGTCGAGCTTGTCGCGGCCGGCGCGGTCGGTGAAGAAGCCGCGGCCCTGGCTGGACCAGGAGAAGTTGGTGACCTGACGGTCCTTGAGCCAGGCTTTCCACTCGTCGGTCGAGGCGGTGACGCAGCCATCCCAGATCGGCACCAGCATTTCGCTTAGGGCAAAATTGTTCGACAGTGCCTGCGGCTTGGTCTTGCCAGTGCGTTCGGCATAGGCAACCGCTTCGTCGAAGCGCTCTTTGGTCCAGTTAGAGCCGCCGAACGGCCCACGAATGCGGCCACTTTTAACCTCGGCATCCATGGCGTCGACGAATTCGCCGACCGGAACTTCGAGGTTATCGCGGTGCATGAAATAGACGTCGAGATAGTCGGTCTGCAGGCGATCGAGCGACTGGGTCAACTGCTTGGCGATGACGTCGGGATAGACCAGCGGGCTATGGGCGCCCTTGCCGATCAGCACGGCGCCCTCGCGCGTGCCGCGGTTTGTATGCCACTCGCCGAACAGCTTTTCGGTATAGCCCGAGCCATAGACGAAGGCGGTATCGAAAATATTGCCGCCCTTTTCCCAGAACGCATCTAGCAGGATGGCGCCGGAGGCGAAGCTACGGAAATCCTCAAAGCCTAGCGCGACGGACGAAGCCTGCTTGCCAAGGCCCGGAATGGAGCGCTTGGGGATGACGCCAGTGTTTGGGCCGAGCTTGCGGTTATCCAGCGTAGTGACGCGGTTGGATGATGTTTCAACCGAGTATTCGATGCCAGCGTCCTTGCGCCAGGCGTCGAGCACACGGGCGTTGCCGAGGCTATCGGCCCAGGTCATGCCGGGGGAAGCGAGTTCCTGCCGCTTAGCGAAAATTGCTTCGGCTGCGGCATCAACCTCGAACGAATAGACGTGGCGGGTTTCGTTGACGCTGATGGTTTCGGTCTGGCCGTTTTTGATGATGTCGATGCGGCCGACTCCTATGGTGCGATCACCGCCGGCAAACCAGAAGTCCGGCACTTCGATGCGGCCTTCCGAGCCGTGGATGCGCAGCACATTGTCGAGGTTCGCCATCACGGCGCAGGACACCTGGGCCACGATGCCATTTTCGAAGGTCAGGATTGCAGCTGCCCAGTCGTCGGTGCCTTAAGCCTTCAGCTTGGCTGTGCCTGACACCTTGATTGGATCGGCAAACGGCTTGCCCATTGCGGCGCCAGCGATGAAGCGCGACATCGAGACGGGATAGCCGCCGACGTCGAGAATGCCGCCGCCAGCCAGCTTGGAGGCAAACAGGCGATGTTCCGGCTGGAACTTGCCCATGTTGAAGCCAAAGCTCGACTGGATCATGCGGACTTCGCCGATGACCCCCGACTGGATCAGTTCGGCCAGCTTTGCCGCCTGCGGATGCAGCCGATACATGAAGGCTTCGCCCGCGAACGTACCGGCCTTGCGATGGGCGTGGAATACCGCGTCGATCTCGAAGGACGACAGGGCGAGCGGCTTTTCAACCAGCACATGCTTGCCCGCTTCAGCCGCTTTGATGGCCCATTCGGCATGGCCGGTGTGGGGCACGGCGATGTAGACGGCGTCGATTTCCGGGTCAGCGAGCAGGGCGTCATAGCCGTGCACGACTTTTGCGCCGGGAAAGTCGGTCGCGAGGCCCGGCTTGTTCGGATCGCGCGTCGCAACTGCAGCCAGCACGCCATGCTTGGAGCCGGCGACGCCGCCCTGAAAAGCCTTGGCAATGCTGCCCGGCCCAATGATGCCCCAGCGAATTTTTTGGTCGGTCATAGTCATATCCTTCAAGTGGACACCAAGTGGCTGGTGTTCCTGATTTTCGTGAAAACTGCGCGCTACGCTCGGCTAGATCGAGGCGACTTTTAAGCGCGGGCAGGGTGGCGAGGGACCCCCGGTTTAGGCTCGAGGGAAGCGCCGGTGTTTGGGAATGGCTACCTCGCCATCAAAAGTCAGCGAAGGCGCTGGCCTTTGCTGTCGAACAGGTAGGCCTTGTCGGCGCTGATCGAGACCACGATGCGGTCTTCGCCGAACTGGTGGCGGGATTCCTCGCGCTCGATCACCAGCGGCTCGGTGCCGGAATTTGCATAGACATAGCTGGTTGAGCCCAGGTGTTCGGCGACATCGACATTGAGCGTGACATCGGCGCTTCCTGCACCGGCTTCGCCAAAATGCTCGGCGCGGACACCCAGCGTCACGGCGTCGCCGACTGTGCCGCCAGCGGCGGGAACGGTCAGGCGGGCACCCTTGTGGTTGGTCAATTCGATGCGAACGCTGTCAGCGGATTTGTCGACGATCGTCGCGGCCAGAAAGTTCATCTTGGGCGAGCCGATAAAGCCAGCGACGAACTGGTTGGCCGGATTGTCATACAGCTCGAGGGGCCGTCCGACCTGTTCGACCACGCCCTCGCGCAGCACGACGATCTTGTCGGCCAGTGTCATCGCCTCGACCTGATCATGGGTCACGTAGATGATGGTGGTCTGCAGCTCCTTGTGCAGCCGCGCGATTTCAATGCGCATATGCACGCGCAGCTCGGCATCGAGGTTGGACAGCGGCTCGTCGAACAGGAACACTTCTGGCTGCCGCACGATGGCGCGGCCAATGGCGACGCGCTGGCGCTGGCCGCCGGAAAGCTCCTTTGGCAGGCGATTCATCAGCGGGCCCAGCTCGAGGATACGCGCCGCCTCGTCGACCTGCCGCGCAATATCGGGCTTCGATACCCCGGCAAATCTGAGCGCGAAGCCCATGTTCTCGCGCACGGTCATATGCGGATAAAGCGCATAGGTCTGGAACACCATGGCGATGCCGCGCTTGCTCGGATCGACATCGTTCATCCGGGCGTCGCCGATCAGCAGGTCGCCACCGGTGATCTGTTCGAGGCCGGCGATCATGCGCAGAAGCGTGGACTTGCCGCAGCCGGACGGCCCGACGAAAACCACGAATTCCTTGTTGGCAATCTCCAGGTCGACGCCCTTGATGACTTCGACATGCCCGTAGGACTTGCGCACGCCTTTAAGTTCTAAGCTGCTCATGTTGAATGAACCTTATTTGACCGCGCCCAGCATGCCTTCGACGAAGCGGCGCTGGAGCAGGAAGAAGATGACGAGGGTGGGCAGCGTAGCCAGCACGGTACCGAACAGGATCATGCCGTAGTCGGGCGTGTAGGCCGAGGTAAGCGCCGACAGGATCAGCGTAATGGTCTTGTTCTCGGCCGTCTGCAGCACGATCAGTGGCCACAGGTAATTGTTCCAGTTGGTCATGAAGACGATGATGGTCGCCGCTGCATAGGTCGAGCGCATCACTGGCAGGTAGACGAACAGGAAGATCTGCCACTCCTTGAGGCCGTCGATCTTGGCGGCGTCGCGCAACTCGCTCGGGAAGGCTTTTGGTGCTTGACGAAAATAGAAGATGATGAAGATCGAGGCCACGGTGGGGAGGATCACTGCGGCAAAGGTATTGACCAGCTTGGCCTGCGAAAACATCACGAACAGCGGCACCATCATCGCCGCGAACGGGATGGACAGCAGCAGCAGCAATAGGGCGAAAATGCGCTCGCGCACCTTTGAGCGGAACATCTCGAAGCCGTAACCCGCCAGTGACGACACCAGGAGCGTCAAGGCGGTAGCCACGATGGCGAT
>JAQGKG010000428.1 GCA_028290245.1 Devosia sp.
CCGGGCGCAGGTCTATCCCATCGAAGTGAAAATCATGTCGAAGGACTGGGCCGAGAAAAAGCAAAGATCACGACGATGGATGCGGCCTAAGAAAGCAGCGGAAATGGCCTTCGAACACGACTTGAAGCGGTTTTTGGCTGAGTTGCGTGAGGAACACCTTCTCAGTCTCCATGCCCGCTAAGAAACGGCGTCGCACCAGGTTTGGCTCGAACCCAAGCGGCAGCTTCCGCGACGTGGTCGCCCGAAACCTGGCGTCTGGTATCCACCCCATTATCGCCGTAGCAGGTTTGACAGAATCGATACGTCCTCCTGTGAGGCTCGGTCATTAAACGCACATGCCTCCCGGCAACAGCAGCAATACCTGACTAGAAGAGGCAACTCAGCGAGTGCTTGCGCACCGATGCGTTGTGCGAACCAGACCGAGGGGAACCTAATCTCCCATCTCTCATTAAGGGGGAAATTTCTGCCGCGCTGGTCTTCTGTTCCATGGCTGCGACCCCTGCGGCTTGGACCGTGAAGATCAAAGAAAATCATCACGGACGCCAAGATCATGCTGGATCTGCCACGACCCTTACCTCAGACATCCACAATTCCGGAAGCCCAAGACGTGCCCTACTCAGGGCAGATCGAACTGTTAGTGGACGCTACGGACGTCATTCGAGGGATTGTTCAGGTCAGGCAGACTTTGCCGGTGCAGCCTGGCCACGTGGTGCTCATGTATCCCAAATGGCTGCCTGGTTACCACGCCCCCCAAGCTCCGATTGAGCTGCTTGCCGGTCTTGAGCTGTATGCCGGCGGCCAGTTGCTCCACTGGCATCGGGATCAGGTGGAAGTTTATGCTTTCCACGTTGAGATCCCGGACGGGATCACCGCCCTTGAAATCTATTTCCAGTTTTTGTCTCCGACCAGTTCTGCTCAGGGCCGTATCTCCGTTACCCAGGCGATGTTGAACCTGCAGTGGAACACGGTGGTGCTTTATCCCGCCGGGTACTTCGCTCGGAACATCGAGGTGAAGGCAAGCTTGACGCTTCCCGCTTCATGGGAGTTTGGCTGCGCTCTGGAAATGTCGCGGAAGGATGGCCAGACGATCCATTTCCAGCCCGCGGCGCTCGACACATTGGTGGACTCTCCGGTCTTCGCGGGTGAACATTACCAGCGGCATGTGCTTGACGAAAATGGTCCGATCACTCTCAATGTTGTCGCGGACGCAGAGGATCTGCTGCGGGCGACACCAGAGCAGCTCGAAGTTCATCGCCAGCTTGTTGTTCAGGCTGACAGACTTTTCGGCGCCCGTCACTTTGACCATTTCGACTTCCTGCTCGCGCTGAGCAGCGAGATGGGCGGTATCGGTGTCGAGCATCACCGGTCATGCGAAACTGGCACGGTGGAGAGCTATTTCACCGGTTGGGAAACGACCTTCTCCAGACGCGATGTGCTAGCGCACGAATATACCCATTCCTGGAACGGCAAATACCGCCGCGGTGTCGACTCCTGGTCGCCCAGTTTTGACCAACCCATTCGCAGCAGCCTGATGTGGGTTTACGAAGGACAGACGCAATATTGGGGTCAGGTGCTGGCAACCCGTTCCGGCCTTTGGACACCCGAGCAGGCGCTTGGATCGCTCGCTCACACTGCAGCGACATATGATCATCGGCCCGGGGGACGGTGGCGCCCAATGAGTGACACGACCCGTGACCCCATTATCGCCAGCCGAAGCCCGCTCCCCTGGACTAGTTGGCAGCGCAGCGAGGACTACTACTCCGAAGGTCAACTGGTCTGGCTGGAGGTCGACACCAAGATCCGCGAGCTGACCAACAATACCCGGTCCCTCGATACCTTTGCCCGGGCGTTTTTCGGCGTGGATGACGGCAGCTTCGTCACCAATACCTACGATTTCGAGGAAGTGGTCGAGACATTAGGGGCGATCGCACCAAACAATTGGGAAGGATTTTTTCTCGACCGATTAGAAGCGCGTGTAGAGGGGGCGCCGCTGCGTGGCCTCACTCAGGGCGGGTATGAACTGGTCTACCGAGACCACCCCAACGTTTACTCCGCAAACATCGACATGATGTCCGGAATGCTTAACCTGGCATTCTCGGTCGGCATGAGCGTTGCCACCTCCGGAGCAGTGCAGGAGGTCATATGGGACGGTCCAAGCTTTGCAGCGGGTATAACAGCTGGCTCGCAAATTCTAGCGGTCAACGACCGAGAATTCAGTACCGATGAGTTCAAACGCGCGGTGGCTCAGACCCAAAGGAGCGGTTCGATTGGCATGACGGTCAGACAGGGCAAGCGGCTGCGTCAGGTCGTCTTGGACTATGATGAAGGTTTAAAGTTTCCCCACCTTGCCCCGGTGTCCGAAGCCGATCGCATGCTCGATCAGATCCTGGCGCCGTTATGATGTGGAGCAGGAGCACGTTGAAGCGCGTTTTTAGAAGCGAAGCTGACATGAAGCTATTTTCCTGGGTGGTGCGGCAATATTCTCTACTTCGAGAAAGTGCGCTGTGAGAATTCGATTACTGTCTTGGCTGCTATCCCACCAGAACGAATTAATTTCGCTCAAGCGCGAAGCACGGCATACCCAAATGGGCGAGCCGGACCGTCGGGCGCATCAGTAGACCGGACGCTTCTAAAGAAGGTCGTCCTTTGTAGCGAGCTCCGGTCTAGCGACCGCATCTTTCGGACCGTACTCGGCCATGTCGATGCTGAATTTACTCATAGGTGATCTTTCGGGATCATGGGTTTAACCACGAGGGTGCCCAGGTTCATCCGCCGTGGCTGGAGCGCCAGTTGATGGCAGCTATCGCCAGCCGCTCCCCTGAAAGCTGCCGGTCCGCATTCCACCCTCAAGTCGCCAGTCCGGAACCGACCCCGTTTCTGACGTACCTGGCCGAAGTTTGATATCCTAAAAGCTGCCATTGCACTTTTTGAACCCCCAGGCAAACCCATCTTGAGCGTCCCGGACTACTATCAATTCTCTTATTACCTGGACCGTATCGGCCCAGCACCACACCGGCTTCAAACTGTCGGCCCAGACACCGCCCAGGCGCGCAGTCAGATGATATATGATGCATGATGCTTGACATATTCTTTGTCGCAAAGTACCCAATGTTCGCCGCCCAGTGTGGGGCGGCTATGGACAATTCGGTAGCACAGGTAAGCCGCTATCGAATTTCCGCGTTTCGGAAAAAGGGCCGGCCATGCAGAACACAGATCTTAAACCTGAGCTAATTGCCCGACTAGAAGAGCGGGCGCAATTTGTGCGCCTGGAAACCTTACGTCTTATTTCCATTGCCAAAGTCGGACACTATTCCTCGGTTTTCTCCTGCGCCGAGATATTCTCCGCGCTCTACTATGATGTAATGAATTTGCGACGTGGCGAACCTACCTGGCCGGATCGCGACCGTTTCACCATGGGCAAGGGACACGCTGCAGTCGGTCTGTTCCCAATCCTGGCGGATCTCGAGTTCTTCCCGACCGAGTGGCTCGATACTTACACACGGCTTGGCAGCCCACTGGGCGATCATCCGGACATGCGCAAGGTGCCGGGCATCGATTTCAGCTCGGGATCCATTGGCCACGCCCTCT
>JAQGKG010000435.1 GCA_028290245.1 Devosia sp.
GCCATCCACCAAAAACTGCTGCGCCGAGATCATCGCGCTGTCATTCGCCGCGAGAAACAGCGCCATGCGAGCGCAGTCATCGGGATAAACCCGTCCTGCAAGCGCCTGCGTCGCTTCTATCAGTGCCTCAGCACTCTCGTCGATCCATTGTGTCAGCTGCCGCTCGGTCATCACCCACCCCGGCACTAGCGAATTGACGCGGATGCCGTGCTTGCCCAACTCGCGTGCCATGGCGCGTGTCAGGCCGTGCGTTGCAGCCTTGGCCGTCTCGTAAATGGGAATTTTCGGCGACATGATCATCCAGCTGATCGAGCCTGTGTTGATGATCGAGCCGCGCTTCGCCGCGATCATGCCCGGCGCCACCGCCTGAATGGCAAAGAACGCATGCTTGAGGTTGACCCCCATGCGGTCGTCCCAATAGGCGGGCGTCACGTCGCTCCATTCGTGCCGCTGGTCATGCGCCGCATTGTTGACCAGCACCAGCGCATCGCCGTGCGCCGCCGCAAAGCCAGCAATCGCCGCCTGATAGGCTTCGATATCAGTCACGTCACACTGGGTGAATTTCGCCACCTGGCCGGAGGCGTTGATCTCGTCGGCCAGCGCATTGCCCTTGTCCGCTTGGATATCGACAAAGCCCACCTTGGCGCCCTGCGCTGCAAAGTTCCGAACGAGGGATTCTCCAATCCCCGAAGCGCCGCCGGAAATGATCACAGGCAGGCCATCAAGGCTCGGATAGCGGGCAAATTCACTCATGGTCAGGCTCACTACTGGTCTAGACAAAAAGGCTGGAATGCTTGGTTTCAAGCTCGGGAAGGTCGTCGAGAATACTGCCAAGATGCTTGGCCATCGCGGTCTTGGCCGCCTCGACATCGTGGTCGTCGATCGCATCCATGATGGCATGATGCTCGCGCACCCGGCGCGCCATGTCGGCTTCGCTCTGCAACGTCATGTTGCAGACGCGGTCCATGTGGGTTTTCATGTCGGCAATGGCGATCCACGCAATCCCGACGCCGGCCCCTTGCGCCACCGCGAAATGAAACGTTTCGTCATGCTCGCGAAAGCCGGCATGGTCGAGCTTGCCCGCCGCTTCTTCCTGCTTGCCCAAAAGGCTGGCGATCCGCTTGCGCTGCCAGGCATCGAAATTCTGCGCCGCCTTGGCGACAACGGCAACTTCCACTGACTGCCTGACAAACAGCGCCTCGGTCATTTCCTTTGCCGAAATACGTGCCACCACCGTCCCACGATGCGGCCTGATTTCGATCAGCCGCGAATTGGCCAGCTTGATCAGCGCCTCGCGCACCGGCTGCCGCGACACCCCTAAACGGGTCGCGATGTCCTGCTCGCTCAGCCGCGATCCCGGCAATAGCTCCAGCTCGATGATGGCTCGACGCAGATCCTTTTCGATCGACGCAGCGGCGCTTTCGCCGCTCTCAGCCACCTGCATATCAAGAGTCATATTTCATCTCGCCCATGCCATTGACAGGGAGTGCCAATGCGCCATACGGTACCATACAATTCCATACAGGACGTAACGAAAACGTCCGGATGCTCGGGGAGGGTGGGTTTATCCCGCCGTTGCGACACTCATGCAGTCACGCTTTCAAGACAATTTCGTTGCGCCGAACCTTAGTGATCCGCGGCTGGCGAGTAAACGCGCCTATCGCATGTTGATCGACGGCAAGTCGGTCGATGCGCAGTCCGGTGAAACCGTTACCCGTGAAAGCCCCGGCCATCGCGGCAAGGTCATCGGCGAATGGCCAGCCGGCACGACCGCTGACGCCGGCCTCGCCATCGCCGCTGCCCGCAAAGCCTTCGACCACGGCCCCTGGCCGCGCATGAGCGGCGCCGAGCGTTCGACCATTCTTCATGCCGTCGCCGCCAAAATCCTCGAAAATGTCGATGAGCTCGGCCTGATCGAATGCCTCGAAACCGGCAAGCCGCTAGCCCAGGCAAAGGGCGAAATCGGCTATTGCGCCGACCTGTGGAACTACGCCGCCGGCCAGTCTCGCGGCCTCGAAGGCTCCACCCATAATGCCATAGGTGAAAACCGCCTTGGCCTCGTGCTGCGTGAACCCGCAGGCGTCGTCGGCATCATCACGCCGTGGAATTTCCCCTTCATCATCGTCTCCGAGCGTGTTCCGTGGGCGCTGGGCGCCGGCTGCACGGTCGTTGCCAAGCCAAGCGAATACACCTCCGGCACTACCATTCGCCTCGCCGAACTGGCGCTTGAGGCTGGCCTGCCGCCCGGCGTCTTCAACGTCATCACCGGCTTTGGCCCTGCCGTGGGCCAGGTGCTGGCCGAAGATCCCCGCGTCGATGTCATCGCCTTCACCGGCTCGGTCCGCGTCGGCACTCATCTGGCAGGTCTCGCGGCCAGCGGCGTCAAGCGCGTTGGCCTTGAGCTGGGCGGCAAGGGTCCGCAGATCGTCTTCGCCGATGCCGATCTCGAAGCCGCCGCCGATGGCATTGCCTATGGTGTCTATCACAACGCCGGCCAGTGCTGCATTTCGGGTAGCCGGTTGATCGTCGAAAACTCCATCCGCCCGGCTCTGCTGGAACGCGTCGTCGCACTGTCGCGCAAGCTGCCGTTCGGTGACCCACTCGGCGCCGGCACGCGCTACGGCGCCATGGTCAGCCAGAACCATCTCGAAAAAGTCGCCAGCCTCGTCTCGGCCGGTGTCGATGAAGGAGCCGAACTGCTGCTGGGTGGGGACATGCTGGACGCCAAGAACGGCAATTTCTTCGCCCCAACGGTGTTCGACAACGTCCGTCCCGACATGCGCATCGCCCAGGAGGAAATCTTCGGGCCGGTGCTGGCCACCATCGGTTTCGATACGCCTGAGGAGGCTGTTGCCCTCGCCAATGGCACGCCATTTGGGCTCTCGGCCAGCGTCTGGTCGCGCGATCTCGAAAACGCCATCCAAACCACGCGCAAGATCCGCGCCGGTCGCTGCTGGATCAATTCGGTGATCGACGGCACCCCGGAATTGCCGATCGGTGGCTACAAGAAAAGCGGTACCGGCCGCGAACTTGGCCGCCTCGGCTTCGATGAATATTCCCAGTTCAAGGGTCTGCACATGACCCTCGGACGCGGGCAGCCTTGGTTCCAACACTAAGAATCTGGAGCCAAGACATAAGAATTCGGCGGCGTGAGGACGCCGCCGGACGCGGGACCTGAGGAGGCCCGCATCCGATTAACAGGGAGGACTAAATAATGAAACTGACCAAACTGACGGCGGGCCTTTTGGCTGGCTGCACCATGCTGGCATCTGCTGGCGGCGCCATGGCGCAGGATGAGGCGGTGAAAGCCACCATGATCATCTATCTCGACCCTAGCGTGCAGTTCTTCAATCCGGTGGTGAAGGGCGCGCAAGACGCCGCGGCCGCCTTCAACGTCGATCTCGACGTGCAATATGCCAACAACGATCCGATCCGCCAGAACGACCTGATCGAAAGCGCCGTGGCAACCGGCGTCGCCGGCATCGCCGTCGCTATTTCCAGCTCCGACGCTTTCGACGACAGCATCTGCGCTGCCGTCGACGCAGGCATCATCGTCATCGGCTTCAACAATGACGACCTCGAAGGCGCCGCCGGCAATTGCCGCCAGGCCTATGTCGGCATGGACGAAGAGGCTTCAGGCTACGAGTTGGGCACCCGCATGATCGAGAAGTTCGGTCTCAAGGAAGGCGACGTGGTCTTCAACCCGCGCGAAATTCCCGAAGCCAGCTTTGCGGTCGCCCGTGGCGGCGGCATCGAGCGTGCCATGACCGAACACGGCATCAAGGTTGAAACCGTCCGCGCCGGTCTAGACCCCGCCGAAGCCCAGAACATCATGGCCCAGGCGCTGATCGCCAATCCCGACATCAAGGCCGTATTCGGCACCGGCTCGGTCACCTCCACCGTCGGCGCTGGCGCAATCAAGGACGCTGGCGTCGACGTACCCTTCGGCGGCTTCGATCTCGCCGTCGAAATCGTCAATGCCGTCGAATCCGGCGCGATGTTCGCCACCATGGACCAGCAGCCCTACCTTCAGGGCTACTACCCCATCGCCCAGATCGCCATGGCAGCCCGTTATGGCCTGACCCCGACCGACGTCGATACCGGCCAAGGTGCCTTCCTCGACAAGGACCGCATCGGCGTCGTGAAGCCCTTCATCGGCACCTATCGCTGATCTGACGGCCCCGGCCTAACCGGCCGGGGCCACCCTCTTTTGAACCGGATATGACCGTGACCGACATGATCGATCATCGCGCCATCACGCCTCGGCGGACTTCCGCCCAGCGGCTGCATGCGCTTCTCACCATGCCAGCGGGCGCCATTCTGCTGGTCTTCGTCGTGGTACAGCTCGGCTGCATCATCGCCGGCCTGCTCTACCCCGATGATTTCCGTTACCTATCATCCGCCAACATGGGCATCATGATGCGCTCGGTCCCGGTGCTCGGCTGCCTGGCCCTCGGCGCCGGCATGCTGATGATCGCGGGCGAATTCGATCTCTCCATCGGCTCGGTCTACACCTTCACCGCCATCGTCATGGCCATGCTGGTCGGCAACGGCGTCGATGCCTTCCTCGCCGCACCGGTCGGCCTCTTGATCGGCGCCGCCATCGGCCTGCTCAACGGTGCGCTGACGCTGCGCTTCAATCTGCCCAGCTTCATCGTCACACTTGGCGGCTTGCTGTTCTGGCGCGGCGCCGTGCTGCTGCTCAATGGCGCGGTGCAGGTCCGTTTCGATCCCAATCCGGTGTTCAACGAACTCTTCTCCGGCACGCTGTTCGGCATCAACGCCGCCTTCATCTGGTTCATCGGCCTGTGCCTCGTCTTCTACGCCCTGTTGCATCGCCACAAGTTCGGCAACCACGTCTTCGCCACCGGCGGCAATCGCTCGGCGGCCACGGCCATCGGCGTCAATACCAATGCGATCAAGCTGACCGCCTTCGCCATCGCCGGCTTCATGGCGGCCTTTGCTGGCATTCTCGCCACCACCCGTGTTGGCTCTGTCCAGCCGGGGCAGGGCGCCGGCCTCGAACTCCAGGCCATCGCCGCCTGCGTCATCGGCGGGCTGTCATTGCGCGGTGGCCGTGGCTCGATCCTCGGCGTCTTCCTCGGCGTCATGCTGATTTTCACCATCACCGACGTGCTGCTGCTGATGCGCGCGCCCGGCTTCTATCTCGACATGTTCATCGCCACGCTGATCGTGGTGGCCTCGATCTTCAACCACGGCCTCGACCGCCGGGGAGCCTCCACATGAGCCTGTTGGCCCTGCACAATATCACCAAGACCTTCGGGCCGCTCAAAGCCCTCACCGACCTCAGCTTCGAGGTCGGCCACAGCGAAGTGCTAGGGCTGTTGGGGGACAACGGCGCCGGCAAATCGACCACGGTCAACATGCTCTCGGGCATCCACCGGCCAAGCTCGGGCTATATCTCGGTCGATGGCACGCGCCTCGATTTCACCTGCCGCCGCGACAGCGCCGAAGCTGGCATCGAAACCATCTACCAGAACACCGCCCTGGTCGATTGCCTCTCCATCTCGCGCAACATCTTCCTCGGCCGCGAACTCACTGACCGCTTCGGCTTCCTCGACCTCAAGCAGATGCGCGACATTGCCATGCAGGTGCTGGAAAGCGCCGTCCACATCTCGGGCATCGACAGCCCCGACAAGCTGGTCGGCGACCTCTCCGGCGGCCAGAAACAAGCCGTCGCCATCGCCCGCGCCGTCTTCTTCAAGCGCCGCATACTGTTATTGGATGAACCAACCTCGGCCCTGTCGGTCCGCGAAACCGAAGCCCTGCTCGGCCAAGTGCTAAAGCTGAAATCCGAGGGTGTCTCCAGCGTCCTCGTCACCCACAACCTCTACCACGCCTACCAAGTCTGCGACCGCTTCGTCATCATGAGCCATGGCACCAAAGTCTTCGACGTCGCCAAGGCCGATACGACCATCGAAGAACTGACCCGGCATGTGGTGCTGACTTAACCCCACTGCTTGAGCGCAGATACCGCAGTCGTCACCCTCCCCCTTGCGGGGAGGGTCAGGGAGGGGGACGGCTGGCCCCAAATCGGGGCTCTCGCACCCCCTCCTAGCCTCCCCCGTCAAGGGGGAGGTACCGCGCGGTGGACGTGGTGAGGGCGGAAGACCTTCCCGCACAACTAAGTGCCCCTACCTCAACAACGACTGCCCGCCATCCACATAAACCGGCACGCCCGTCACATGCCGCGCCGCATCGCTCGCCAAAAACGCAATCACATCCGCCACCGCCGCGCTGCTCCCCGGCTCGCCCCCAGTAATCGGAATATCCCCCTCCGGCCACTCCACCGGGATCTCCACATCCTCGACATTCCGCTCATCCGTGTTGTCGTCGATCTCGGTATCGATCGCCCCCGGACACACCGCATTGACCCGGATCTTGTGCTTGCCCAGTTCCAGCGCCAATTGCTGGGCCATAGCCACCTGCGCCGCCTTGGTCGCCGAATAGGCCGTCGCGCCCGCCGAGGTAAACGTCCGATTGCCGTTGATCGAGCTCACGATGATCACCGAGCCACCCTGCTTTTTCAGATGCGGCACGGCGAGGTGCAGCGTCATATAGGTGCCGCGCAGGTTGACCGACATGGTCTCGTCCCACTCATCCGGCGTCAGGTCATCGATCGGCGCCCACACGCCGTTGATCCCTGCATTCGCCACCACGATGTCGAGCCGCCCATAATCCCGAATGGTCGCCTCGATCACCTTCGTCATCTCTGCTTCTTCGGAAATGTCGGCGTCGATGGCCAGCGCCTTGCCACCCGCCGCGATGATCTCGTCGCGGGTCGCTTCGACCTCTTCCAGCGTCCGGCTGATCACCACGACACTGGCGCCGCCCGCGGCCAGCCTCACCGCCGCAGCCTTGCCGATTCCCGAACCGCCGCCCGTCACCAGCGCTATCTTGCCTTCAAATTCCATGATCGTCTCCGATGCTTGCTTTACGCCGCAACGCTTAGGAGAGCTTTTGGTTGTTACGACTTCGCCCGCGCCGACCACTTCACGTCCGGAGTGAACGCAAACTCCTTGTCGAACGGATATTGCGCGATGCTCTTGTGCTTACGCTCTAGCCGCTCGACGAACTGATCCACCACACCGGGCGACAGCGCCATTAGGCTCGGATTGGCGATCGGCCCAAGGTCGGGCGACAGATAGCCCGATTTGACCACCACGACTTTCGCAGTCCGCGGATCCAGCCCCAGCTTGGTAAAGTCCGGGATATTGTGAAACGGCCGCCGCCGCGCGGTCAGCACCAGCTCGATGCCCCCAATCCGCACCACCGCCTCGCGCAACCGTGCCTCCTCGGTATCCAGCAAAAACACCACCTCTGCGTCGGCATAAACCGGCTTGCTTGATGTATCGAGCGTCGCCCCAATGCTGATATCCACCGATGCGCCGACCCCAGCCGCATAAGCCGCATCCGTCGCGCCCCTGTCGGCAATACCGGCAAAAATCACGCCCTGTGCATTCTGTGCGATCAGCTCGGCCAGCACCTCAGCCCGGTCGCCAACGCCGCCGCCGGTCGGATTATCGCCGGACTCAGCCAGCACCACCGGCGCCGTGTCCGCCGTCATCGCCCAGTTGACAGATTCCTCGATCGATCCGACCTTCGTGCCGAATACAAAACCCTCGCGAATGTCCCAATAGTTCTGCGCCAGATGCCGCGCCGCCTCGGCCATCGCCGCCTTATCGGTGCCAGTCACCACCGCGCAAGCGGTCGAACGCGGCTCATCCGCCCAGACATAGCCAACCTGGAACGACGCATCCCAAATGCCGGTTGGGTCTTCCACCGCCTGAAGCTGCGTATAAAATGTCCGCGCTGGCTCATCCTGCGTCGAAGTCCGCTCGCCCGGCAACAGCACCGGCACCGGCACCCAGGCCACCATCGGCCGCGCGCCCGACGTAAGCGCCCGCACCAGCATGGTCACTGCCCTCCGCATGGTGTCCTGCACATCGATATGCGGCGCCGTGCGATAGGTCGAAAACATGTCGAGCGCATCGACGATCTTCTGGCTCACATTGCCATGCAGATCATAGCTGGCCGAAATCAGCACATCCGGCCCCACCATCTCGCGCACGGCGGCAATGAAGTCGCCCTCGGCATCATGCAAGCCATCGACGAACATCGCGCCATGCATCGCAAGATAAACGCCATCCAGCGGCAGCGCCGCCTTAATCCCGTCCAGAATCTCCGCCTTCCAGCGCGCATAAATCCCGGCTTCCACCGGCCCGCCGGCAATCGCCCGCGCATGCAGCACAGTGATGAACTCCGCCGGAAAATGCGTCAAAAAGTCGAAATACGCTTCCTTGAGCATCGACGGCCCACGCAGCACGCGAAAATCCGCCTCGCGCGCTAGCACCGGATTATAAGTGCTGCATTCAGTATGCAGACCCGCAACAGCAATACGCATTAGATAACTCCAGTAAGTTGGGGGGAGGTGGCGCCACTCTGGCCCCTAGTTCATCACCCGCGGCAAATACCCAACAAACCCCGTCAGCTTCCAAACTCCGTCCACTTTCCTGCAGAAATACAGCGTCTGCCAGTTCAGCACGTCCTTGCTGCCGTCCTTCAGCGCGATCTCGCCGTCGAACTTCTTGCGCGCAATCGCGATGTCGCCGGTGATTTCGATGTCGGTCAAGTTCGTCGCCCGGTGTATCCCGGTCAGCACGTCCTCGGCATAGTCCAGTTTCTGGCTGGCTTGCGCCTGGCGGATCCAGTCGTCGCGATAGGCTTCCAGCGTCGGAAAGCTGATGCGCCATTCATCGGGATTGCCGGACTTATTGCCGTTGATGCCGAGGAACCCCTCCTTGACGAAGTCGCCGTCAACTTGTGCCCAGTCCGCCGCGACGAAGGCGGCGATGTCGCGCTCCACCAGCATGGTCCAGATGGCGCTGCGGTCGGGGTCGTTGAGGAATGGATTGGTGCTGGTCATGAGGTTCCCATAAATCGTGCAGGGTGAGGCATTGCGCCTGCAGCATTCGTGTTTCAAATTTTCAAGGATGTCATCTCTATGAAACATCCCGTGGGAGCCCAGATGAATACCAATCTGAACATGCTGCCCGTTTTGTTGTAGGTTGTCCACATCCACGCTCCACCAAATAGCAGCAGAAACGCCCAGAAATGCGGCAAAATGCTGCCTCATTGGGCAAAGTTTGAGGGTGGTTTAAATTGGTATTGAATGCGTGACGAATTCGTGTTGACATCAGTTTCGGAACGACCCTAGTCTTGAAAATAGTTTACAGAATACCTGACCGATCCGCAGAGATTGGCAGCCAACACAGGTTAGGCAAAGCATGCGAGTAGGCATTATCGGCCTCGGCTATCGTCTCGGTTATCTGGCGCGGATTTTCTCCGTCGCCCGTTCCGATTTTTCGATTGCCGGCTATGTCGATCCTGCTCCCGCCGGACTGCCCTACACAAAAGAACATGGCGTCGACATGGGCCAGTCCTTCGACACCCTCGAAGCCATGCTCGACAGCGAAAAGCTCGACCTGCTGATGGTCGGCTCCCCCAATCACCTGCACCTCGGCCACATTCGTATCGGCCTCGAGCGCGGCATGAAAATCTTCACCGAAAAACCCGTCGTCACCACGGTCGAAGAGACCATGGAACTGGCGGCGCTGATCGCCGAATACGGCTCCGATAACCTGATGGTCGGCCTCGTGCTGCGCTACGCGCCGCTCTATGTCGACCTGCGCAAGGCTCAGGCCGAGGGCCTGCTCGGCGATGTCACCTCGATTGAAGCCTCCGAGCACATTCCGCCCTATCACGGCGCTTTCTTCATGCGCGACTGGCGCCGCTACGAGCGTTACTCCGGCAGCTTCATGCTCGAAAAATGCTGCCATGACCTCGATCTCTATAACGGCGTTATGGGCTGCCGCCCGCAATATGTGTCGAGCTTCGGCGGCCGCCGCACCTTCATCCCGGCCAATGCGCCTGCCACCGCCGGCATCAACGACATGGAAGTCTATCACCGCAAGCCAACCGGCTGGGAGGGCACCGACAAGGTGTTCGACAGCGATGGCGACATCATCGACTTCCAGACTGCCATGGTGCAGTACGAAAACGGCGCGGCGCTCAGCTTCCACACCAATCTCAACGTGCCCGACGATTTCCGCCGTTTTGCGGTGATGGGTGCCAAGGGCATGGCCGAGGGTGATTTCATCCGCAATTTTCTGCGCGTCACCGATAGCCGCACCTCCGATCGCCTCGTCGATACCACCTATAAATCCAGCGCGCTCAGCGTACACTATGGCGCCGACGAGCAGATGGCCGAGGATATCCTCAAGCATATGCTCGAAGGCGTGCCGCTCCCCGTATCAGTCACCGATGCGCTGGAAGCCGGCTTGCTGGCACTCACCATGGACCAGGCGATGCGTACCCGCTCCGTCATCGACATGACCCCGATCTGGCAGCAATTCGATGCTGCCCTCGGCCGAGCGATTTGAGGAACACGCCATGACCAGCAGCCGTAGCGCAATCACCTTCGCCCTCCTCCTGCTGGCCCCGGCGCTGATCTACATCCTCGCCATCGTCGCTTATCCGCTGGTCGACACCATCATCCTCAGCTTCACCAATGCGGCGCTGCGTCCGACCTATGATTTCGTCGGCTGGGCCAATTACCAGAAGATTTTCGGCGCCGGCAATTTCACCGAAATCATCATCCGTACGCTGGTCTGGACCTTCTTCTCAGTCTCGCTGAAAATGATCATCGGCATGTACGGCGCCGTGCTGCTCAATTCCGCCATCCCCGGCCAGACCGTGTTCCGCATCCTCACCATGCCCCCCTGGATCGTCCCCATGGCCATCGGCATCTACATGTGGGCCTGGATGTATAACGGCAACTTCGGCATGATTTCCGGCCTGCTGCAGAATTTCGGCCTCGTCGACGGGCCAGTTGCCTTCCTCGCTTATGGCGACACAGCATTTTGGGCCACCATCGTCACCGACGTATGGATCGGCGTCCCCATGGTGACGATCTATTTCCTGGCCGCCATGCAGTCGATCTCCAAGGATCTCTACGAGGCCGCCTGGACCGACGGGGCAGGGCGCTTCTATCGCTGGCGCCGCATCACCCTGCCGCTCATGCTGCCGGCCATTGTCACCATGAGCCTGCTCTCGCTTATCGCGACCTTTAATTCCTTCGACATTATCTACATCCTGACCAATGGCGGGCCGTCCGGTTCCACCACGACGATGATCATCGATACCTACAAGACCGCCATGGGCAGCCGCAACTAGGGCGTAGGCGCCGCCCGCGCCGTGGTCATCTGCATCTTCGTCTCGGTGTTTTGCATCGTCTACTTCCGCGCGGTCCGCAAACTCTCGCAGGGGGAAATCAAATGAGTGTCGGTGTCGTCCTTCAGCCGCAAGTCGTCGAAGCGCCGGCTCTTATCGTCCCCAAGAAGCGCGTCCGTTCCACCGTGGCCATGATCGACCGCTACAAGTGGTATGAATTTGTCGCCATCTATGCCGGCATGGCAGTGTTCCTGTTCTTCGTCCTGGCCCCCTTCATCGAAGGTTTCCTGGTCTCGCTAAAGCCACTGGCACAGCTGTTCTCGACGCCTTACAGCTTCATCCCGAAAAACGGCTCGTTCGACGCCTATTTCACGATGTGGCAGTCGGTGCCCATGCTGGGCCTGCACATCTTCAATTCCTTCTTCATCTCGAGCGTCGTGACCGCCATTGTCATCGTCATCGTGGTGCCCGCCGCTTACGCCTTTGCCCGCTTCCAGTTTCCCGCCTCTGGCCTGATGCTGGGCGGCTTCCTCGCGGTCAACATGTTCTCGGGCGCCGTGCTGCTGATCCCGCTGTTCCGCCTGATGCGCGGCCTCGGCATGCTCAACACCTATTGGGCCATGATCGTGCCCGGCGCTGCCTTTCTGATCCCGTCGTCAATTTTCCTCTTGCGCACCTACATGCTGCGCATCCCGAAGGAGCTCGACGAGGCGGCGTGGGTCGATGGCGCGTCCCGGCTCTACACCCTGCGCCGGGTCATCCTGCCGCTCGCCATGCCAGGCATTGTCGTGGTCGCCATCATGACCTTCATTGGCGCCTATGCGCAGCAGTTCATCTTCGCGCTGACCTTCAATTCCAAGACCGAATACATGCCCCTGCCCATTGGCCTGTTTGCCTTCTTCGGCAAGCAGGAGGTGCAGTGGAATGAGCTTATGGCCGCCAGTTTCGTGGGCATCATGCCGGTCATGATCGTGATTATCTTCCTGCAGCGTTACCTGGTCGCCGGCCTCACGGCCGGCGCGGTCAAGCAGTAGGATTTACCAGTTCTAACTCGGGGCCCTGGAGGGACCCGGGCGCGAAAAAGGCGCCTTCGGGCGCGCAACAAGGGAGACTAAAGAATGAACAGGACCAAAGGCATCTTGCTGGTGTCGCTGGCTGCCCTCGCTGGCACCACTGGCCTTGCCGGTGTGGCTCAAGCCGAAGATATCAACATCATCCTCTGCGGCGATCTGGTGACCCCGGTCTACCTCGAGCTGTTCGAAGAGTGGAACGCTGCCAATCCCGATTTCAAGGCTGTGCCTGAAGTTGTCGGTTGGGGACAGTGCCAGGACAAGGTGACGACACTCGCCGTTGCCGGCACCCCGGTCGATATCGCCTACGTCGGCTCGCGTACCCTCAAGCAGTTCGCTCAGAACGATCTGATCGTGCCGATCCCAATGACCGACGAAGAAAAGGCCGGCTACTTCAACAACGTTCCCGACACAGTAACCTTCGATGACAGCCAGTGGGGCATCCCGGTCGCGTTCTCGACCAAGGCGCTGTTCTGGAACAAGGACCTGTTCAAGGCCGCTGGCCTCGACCCCGAAGTTGCTCCCAAGACCTGGGCTGAAGAAATCGCCTTCGCCAAGCAGATCACGGAAAAGACCGACGCTGCCGGCTTTGGCATGATCGCCAAGACCTTCGACGGCACCATGCACTGGTTCCTGCACTGGGTTTACACCAACGGCGGCACCGTGATCGACGCCGATGGCAACATCACCCTCGACAGCCCACAGAATCTGGCCGCACTGACCGCCTTCAAGGACATCGTGCCCTTCTCCGAAGAAGGCCCGACTGCTTATGAGCAGAACGAAGTTCGCGCCATCTGGCTCGATGGCGGCGTCGCCATGATGCATTGTTCGGTCAGCTGTGCTGGTCGCGGCACCGAAGCCGGCATCAACTGGGGCGTCGCTCCGCTGCCAGTCGGTCCTGAAGCCAAGGGCCCAGGCACCCTGCTGATCACCGACTCGTTGGCTGTGTTCAAGGGCACTGGCCAGGAAGACAAGGTCATCGAGTTCGGCAAGTTCCTGACTTCACCTGAGCACCAGCTGGCTTACGAGCTGTCCGAAGGCGGCCTGACGCCACTGCGTCCTTCTGCTGAAGTCGACAAGCTCGTCGCTGATACCCCGCATTGGGCGCCCTTCATCGACGGCATCGAGTTCGGTGGCCCAGAGCCTCTGCTCACCGACTACGTCGGATTCCAGAACGTCATGATCGAAATGGTCCAGTCCGTCGTCACCGGCGCCGCTGAGCCTGCTGCTGCACTCACCAAGGCTGCCGGCGAGATCGAGCAGTACAAGTAAATCTAACCTCGCCGTCGCCCTTCGGGGCGGCGGCACTTCACCCTATCTGTTCCTCCCCCTCGTCAGGGGGAGGCTAGGTGGGGGTACCCCTCGAAAGTCTCCGGAACCGCGACCATGTCCCAGCTCAGCCTGAAGCGCCTCGAAAAGTCCTTCAACGATTCCAAGATCATCAAGGGTATCGACCTTGAGGTTTCCGAAGGCGAATTCGTGGTCTTCGTCGGCCCCTCCGGCTGCGGCAAGTCCACGCTCCTGCGCATGATCGCCGGGCTCGAAGACGTCACCGAGGGTGAAATCTCCATCAGCGGCAAGGTGGTCAACGACCTGCCGCCAGTCGAGCGCGGCATCGCCATGGTGTTCCAGTCCTATGCGCTCTACCCGCATATGACGGTCTATGAAAACATCGCCTTCCCGCTGCGGGTCGAAAAACTGGCGAAGGCCGAAGTTGAGGCCCGCGTCCAGGCCGCAGCCAAGGTGCTGCAGCTCGAGCCACGCCTGCAGCATCGTCCCGGCCAGCTCTCCGGCGGCCAGCGCCAGCGCGTCGCCATCGGCCGCGCCATCGTCCGCCAACCCAAGATTTTCCTGTTCGACGAGCCCCTGTCCAACCTCGACGCCGCGCTCCGCTCCGAGATGCGCATCGAGCTGATGGAACTGCACAAGCGCCTCGGCTCCACCATGATCTACGTCACCCATGACCAGGTCGAAGCCATGACCATGGCCGACAAGATCGTCGTGCTCGACGCCGGCGTCATCTCCCAGGTCGGCTCCCCGCTCGAACTTTATCACCGCCCCGATAACCTGTTCGTCGCCGGCTTCATCGGCTCGCCCCGGATGAACTTCATCAACGGCACCGTAACTGCGTCCGATGGCGTCACCATCACCATTGACCTCGGCACGCTGGGCACTCTCGCCCTGCCACGCACCACCAAGATCGGCGCCGGCCAGTCCGTCACCGTCGGCATCCGCCCCGAACACCTCAAGCTGGGCGCGGGTGATTTCACCCTCAGCATCACCCCGCGCATCATCGAGCATCTCGGCATCCACACCGTGCTCTACGCCAACCTGCCAGCCGGCGAAAACTTCATCGGCCTCTTCGAAGGCGCCCCCGCCGTCGAAGAAGCCGCCCCAGTCGAAATCGGCTTCGCGCTGGATCAAGTTCACCTGTTCGACCAGGCCGGTCTGGCGGTTTACTGAAGCCGGACCAAGCCTCGGGGGGAGCCGCCATGCTGGACATCGTCGGCCTGCTGCAGACCGAAAAGAACGCGTTCACCCGCTCCGAACGCGCCTTGACCGAAATCGTGCTGGCCGATGTCGATAGCGTGCTCAAGATGAGCATCGTCGATCTCGCCGCTCACGCCGAAGTCTCGCCGCCCACCGTTACCCGCTTCTGCCGCCGCCTCGGCTGTGACAGTTACGCCGACTTCAAAGTGCGTCTCGCCCAGTCGCGCTTCGTCGGCCAGCGCTATTTCGCGCCGCAGGCCGGCCCCTCCAGCGTCCACGAAATTGCCCAAGGCGTCGTCAACGGCATCCAGTCGATCATCTACGACACTTTCGACCACCTCGATTTCGCCGCCGTCGAGCGCGCCGCCGAAAGCATCGTTAAATCCAGCTTCGTGCTGTCCTTCGGCTCGGGTGGCGCCTCCTCGATGATGGCCGGCGAGGTCGAAGCGCGCCTGTTCCGCCTTGGCCTCAAGGTCGCCTCCACCGACGATCATCAGCTCCAGATGATGCGCGCCGCCGCCGCTCCCGCCGGCACCGTCATCGTCGCCTTCTCCATGTCCGGCAACAATTCCCAACTCGCCAAAACGCTGACCGTCGCCGGCGAATATGGCCACACCCGCATCGTCATCACCCGCTCGGCCTCCATCGTCTCGGCCCAGTCCGACATCCTGCTGCCGGTCAACTGGCACGAAAACATCGATATTCTGCGCCCCACCCCCGGCCGCTACGCCTTTCT
>JAQGKG010000450.1 GCA_028290245.1 Devosia sp.
GTAAAGTTGGAGTACCGGGTGGCTTCCCAGGCGAAAACCCCATGGCGCATCGTGTTTATTCGCGCTCTTGCCGCTGTTCTTGTCGCTCTTGCGGTGACCGCCCATACGGCGGCGCCGGCTCATGCTATCGAAAATCTGCGCAAATATGCCGGCATCGTGGTCGACGCCAAGTCGGGCCAGGTGCTGTATGAAGAGAATGGTGACGGCAAGCGCTACCCCGCTTCGGTCGCCAAGGTGATGACGCTCTATGTCCTTTTCCAGGAACTCAGCGCCGGCAACCTCAAGCTATCCACCAAGATGACCGTGTCCAAGCACGCCGCTGCCGCCGTGCCGACCAAGCTTGGCCTGCGCGCCGGTGCCCAGATCACGGTCGAAGACGCGATCAAGTCGCTGGTGACGCTGTCGGCTAATGATATGGCGCGCGTCATCGCCGAGAATATTTCCGGCACTGAAGATAAATTCGCCCAGCGCATGACCGCAACGGCCCGCGCCATGGGCATGCGCAACACCACCTATCGCAATGCTTCGGGCCTGCCCGATGGCGGCCAGACCACCACCGTGCGCGATCAGGCGATCCTCGGCATCGCCATCTACCAGCACTTCCCCAGCTATTACGAATTCTTCCAGACCAAGAGCTTCAGCTACGGCAAGTCGACCTATGGCAACCACAACCGCGTGCTTGGCTATATGGGCGCCGTCGATGGCATCAAAACCGGCTATATCAACGCCGCCGGCTCTAACCTGCTGACCGCCGCCCGCAAGGATGGCCGCCATATCGTCGTCGTCGCCTTCGGCTTCAATTCCGCCGGCTCACGCGACCAGAAGGTGCGGGAGCTCGTCGCCAAGTACCTGCCCAAGGGTCGCAGCGGCACTTATTTGGCCGAAGTTCCGGTCCCCGGCCGTCAGGGCAGCGGCAATGTGCAGGTTGCAGTGGCGCAGCCGGCTCAGTCGTCCAAGCCGGTCTTCGTCGTGCCGATGCCCCTGCCCGGCTTCCGTCTGGCTCAGCTCGTAGCGGCCAATGGCAACCAGGGCCAACCCGTCGCTGTCCAGCCAATGCCCGCAGCGGTCGTAGCGACCGCTACGCCGGCACCCGTGCCGATGCCTGCCGATCTCAACCAGCAGGCAGCCGTTCAGGCCGCCAATACCCTTGCAGCCCCCTCGCAGGCGCCGCAGCCCGCCTATCCCAGCCAGGACGTTATCGGTGCCTGGCTATCCGAGAGCTATAACCTCGGTGCGCCGCCGTCGGCCCTTGGCCAGACCGCGCCGTCGGCTCCCCTTGGCTTCGTTCCGCCGCCAGCCAATGTCGGCAACCCACAGCCAGCCGGCCAGCCGGTCGACCTGATGACCTCGGGCACCGTGGACACGGCCGATGCCGCTGCCGGTGGCTGGGTGGTGCAGATCGGCGCCGGGCCGTCGGAAGACAGCGCTCGCGCCATGCTTTCGAGTGCTGCCGGCAAGGTCGGCATGCTGGGCGATTTCCGCTCCTATGTGGAACGCTTCGAAAAGAACGGCCAGACCTTCTTCCGCGCACGCTTCGTTGGCTTCGGCGATCGGGATGATGCGACGGCCATGTGCAATCAACTCAAGCGGCAGGATATGAGCTGCCTCGCGATGCAGAGCTAAACCACGCCTACGCGGCTCGCGTAATTGAGCCGTGACGAATGACGAGACGGCGCCGCAAGGTGCCGCTCACCGAGCAAGCAAATTGGCGCCTGTGTTTGGAGTAGCCCAATGAGCGAACGTACTGCCCTCACCGAATTGGCGAATTTCGTCGGTCGGTCGAGCTTACTGTCGGAAGACATGGCGACGCGCAGCCGTGCCCTCAAAGGCATCACGCAGCGCATGCTGCCGCGCAAGCGCAGCGTCGGCGAACTGCTGGGCGTAGTGCTGGCCCTGTCGTCTCGTACCCGTCGCATGGTGCAGGAGCCTGTGGCCATCGATCTGGATGTGTTCGCACCGGGCGGCGCCCGCGCCATCCGGCTAACCCTGAAGCGCGGCCCGGACTAGGTCAGACTTCGGTCTTCATCATATGAACAAATCGGTTGGCGGAATCGTCAGACCTCGCCTTGGCCGCTTCGGCAGCCGCAGCAATCTCCTTGGTCGGCAGATGTAGCGCCGCCACCAGATTGCGATATTCCTGGCGCGCACTCATGTGCGACATCGACGGCACGCCGCCCAGCAGGTCCTGATGCAGCGGGTCGAACACCGTCATCCCGGTCGGAAACAGCGAGCGAAAGATCACCCGCTCGGCAATGCCATCGGCTACCCGGCAGCCAAGCCGCGTCGCCACGCGCTCCAGCGTGGTCTGTACCTGCCGCATATTGCGCGACGACAGCATCGAGATGCGGTTCCGCACGAGCACCCAGTCGATGGTCTTGCCATCGATGCTGATGCGCTCCGAGCGGGCGCGCTGCACCAATCTCGAATAATGGCTCATCTCGCGTGGCTCGCCGGTGACCGGATCGAAATGGGCGATGACGTTGAGGTCGATCAGGCTGTCATTGACGGGCGTGATCAGCGTATCGGCAAGCGAATGCGCCAGCCGCGTCAGGTTGGTGTCAAAGCCGGGCGTGTCGATGACCAGGAAATCGGCGTCATGTTCGACCTGCGTCACCGCCTGGCGGAACAGGTCGAACTCATGCCGGTTATTTTCTTTGGCCGAGTCGCCGCGCGACAGTGGCAAGTGGAAATGGGTGGCGTGCGGGATCTGCAGGCCATGCTTGCTGGCCCAGTCGCGACGGTTCCGCACATAATGCGTCATGGTCTGCTGCCGGCTATCGACGTCCAGCGAGGCAACCTTGAAGCCCTCGTAGAGCAGATAGATAGCCAGATGAAAGGCCGTGGTCGACTTACCCGACCCGCCCTTTTCATTACCGACTACAATGACATGAACGCCTTGGCGCGCCATGATACCCCCGAGGAACTACGAGCCCGGAAGTGTCACGCTTGCCGTTCCACTGGCAAGGGTCGGTATGGTGAATTTTCGGTTAACGATTAACGACGCCTTACTGATTCACGCCGACAGCCGCAACGGCTCCACATGCCGGCTGACTATCGGCAGGTTGAGCGACGAGACCAGGTTACGATACTCCTGCCGGGCGCTGACATGGGATACCGACGCGGATTCGACCTCGTCTTCCAGCCGATCGAACACTGTCGTGCCCGAGGCAAACAGCGAGCGAAAAATCACGCGCTCGGCTATGCCATCCGCCACCCGGCAACCGAACCGAGTTGCAATGCCATCCAGCGTCCTCTGCACCTGCCGCGTATTGCGCGAGGCTAGCATCGAGATGCGGTTGCGAACCAGCACCCAATCGATGCTTTCGCCAGCGATGGCGAGGCGTTCCGAGCGAGCCCGCTGCACCAGCCTTGCATAGTGGCTGGTTTCCACCGGCTGCCCGGTTTCCGGGTCGATGCGCGCCAGCACGTTGATATCGATCAGGCTGTCATTGACCGGCGTTATCAGCGTATCCGCCAACGAGTGCGCCAGACGGGTCAGGTTGGTGTCAAACCCGGGCGTGTCGATAATCAGGAAGTCGACCTTGTTCTCGACTTCCCCGACGGAGCGCCGGAACATATGGAACTCGGCCTGCTGGTTTTCCTTGCGGGAATCGCCCCAAGCCGACGGCAAATGAAAATGCTGCGGACTGGGCAGCTTGCGCCCAGTTTCCTGCACATGAGCCCGCCGGTTGCGGACATAGTGAGTAAGGGTCTGCTGGCGGCTATCGACGTCGATCGTCGCGACCCGGTGGCCCGCATACAGCAAATATACCGCCAGATGGAAAGACGTGGTCGATTTACCCGACCCGCCCTTCTCATTGCCGATGACAATGACATGCGCACCATCACGTGCCATCGCAGCCCCCAAATCAAACTCAACGCTTGGTACGTTAAGAACGGTGTGCGTGGTTAATGGCCAGTTAACGTCAACAGCAAGTTAACGTCCCGATACGCGTCACTGCTTGAGCAGACGATCCCGCGCCTGGTTGATGCGCGCGGCCAGGTAGCTCGACCCGCCGTGATCAGGATGCACCGCCTTCATCAAATCCCTATGTGCCGTGCGGATTTGCTCGTCACTGGCGCCGGGCTTCAGGCCAAGAATGTCGTAGGCCTCGGCCGTGGGATCGCCCGAAGTTGCCTCAGACGAGCCGCCCGCATCCTGCTCCGAAAAATATTCCCGCCAGCCCGCCCGATTGGCATCGAGCCAGCTCTGCAACAGGCTCAGGCTGTCAGCATCGCTATCCACCTCCGACAGCAGGATTCGCGTGTCCATCTCGCCGAGGTCCATCAGGTCCATGCCGGCGAACTGGCCATTGAGCACGCGGCCGGAAACTGCCCCGGTGTCGTGGTCCAGCTCCATGACGAAGCGATAGCTCTGCACCTTGGAAATATTGCCGGCGTCCATCGCTGGACCGTCGAAGGAAAATGGCCCAAGCCGGCCGGTGCGCAATATCGAAAACGCTGCTGCACCCACGAAGATCGCGATATCGATGCGCCGGGCCAGCAGCATGCCGACGGCAATCAGCGCGGCCAGCCCACCGACCAGCCAACGCAGGCTTCGCATCAGAAGGCGGCGATCTTGCTTGCGAATGTAGTTATAAGCCGCGAATACCCCCAGCAGCACCAACCCGCCAATAAACACATAGGTCATCGCGGCAACTGCGCCAGCAAAGCCTGGGCCTGTCCACTGGCCTGCAGCTTCAGTAAGTCACGACCACCGCTGGCATAGGCCGCCACAGCCTTCAATAAAGCCGCCAGCTCCTGCGGTGCCGAAGCATCGAAGCGCGCATAGGCGCCCTTGGTCAGTCGCGCGAAATCACGGAACGCTGCCTCGATCCGGGCGTCCCGCCCCTCTTGGAAAATAAACATTGGCAGCCCAAGCAATCCCAGTTCTCCGGCTTTCGCAGCCAGATCATCGACATTCTCCTCGATGGCATCGCCGACATAGACCACTGCGTTGATCCGCCGCTTGGCATGCTCGGTCCGCGCATGGGCGAACACCTTGGATATTTGCGTATGGCCGCCCTGGCAGGCAATGCCCGTCATCAGCTTGGCCAGCGCATCGCCGTCGATCACCCATTTGCTGGAGCGGCATTCGCCCAAGCCCCGGAAATACAGCAATTGCACCTGCAGCGCGCTAGGCTTTGGAATCGCCCGGAACATCTCGCTTTGCAGCGAACACGCCAGGTCCCACGTCGGCTGACGACTCATAGTAGCGTCCAGCGCAAACAGCAGCCGGCCATCCTGCGCCGCATTGGGGCGCGCCATGGCGCCAACCTTTTTGACGAAGGCTGCAATGTCCCCACTCACCTTACCTTGTTCGGGAAGGCGGGAAGTGTCTCGCGCAACTGGGTCTTTTTGTGCCATGGTTTCAATATGTGGGCGCGCGGCCATCACGGCAAGTGTTGCCGTCCCCCCGGTCACAACATCGTAGGATTCACCCAACGGTAACCGCTCGGCGGCATGTTGCGGAAAACGCGACAGGATAAAACTATGGTCATCAACGCTCTCCGCACCCTTGCCCTGCTGCTGGTCGTCAGCGCACTGGCGGGTTGTCAGTTCGCCGGCGCCAACCGGGGCAATGTGCCGCTGCCCAAGGCGCTGGTCGAGCGCATGGCGGCCGTTGGCTCGTCGCCGTCCGAACCGATGATGATCCGCGTCTACAAGGAGAGCTCCGAGCTCGAAGTCTGGAAGCGCACGCGCAGCGGTCAATACGCCCTGCTCAAGACCTATCCGATCTGCAAATGGTCCGGCACGCTGGGGCCTAAGGTCAAGGAAGGCGATTATCAGTCACCCGAGGGCTTTTATGACGTCACCCCGGCCCTGCTCAATCCGAAGTCGTCCTATGAGCTGTCGTTCAATGTCGGCTTTCCCAACAAGTACGATGTTGCTCTGGGCCGCACCGGCAGCTATCTGATGATCCACGGCGATTGCCTGTCGGTCGGCTGCTACGCCATGACCGACGAGGGCATCAGGGAAATCTACGCCATGGCCCGGGAAACCTTCAAGGGCGGGAATGCCGCATTCCAGTTGCAACTCCTGCCGTTCCGCATGACCGAGGCGAACCTGGCATCCCACGCCACCAGCCCGCATGTGGCTTTCTGGCGCGACCTCAAGGTCGGCGCCGACGCCTTCGACCAGACCAAGCAGCCGCCAGCCTGGGACGTGTGCCAGCAGCGCTACGTGTTCAACCTGAACGATCCACGTACGGCGCCGCTAGATCCCAACGGCGCCTGCCCGATCGCATCTTATTCAACCATGGCAGCGCTGTAATCAGCGCGGCGACAGCTCGATCACGGGAATGATGTCGCGCGTGGTCTTTTCTTCGTAGTCGGCAAACTGCGGAAACAAGCTCGCCATCCGCGCATAGGTTGTTTCGCGCTCAGTCCCTTCGAGCACGCGAGCCTGCACCGGAACACGCTCAATCGTCGTACCGTCGCCGACCGAAATTTCAACCTCGGGCTTGGCGACAATATTGTTGAACCACGCCGGGTCTTTCGGCCCACCGGCATAGGAAGCGAAGATGAACCAGGGGCCGTCGCCTTCCTTGAGGTACATCAGCGGCTGGGTGCGTTCGAGGCCGGTCTTGGCGCCAATTGCGTGCAGCAGCAGCACGTCGGCTTTTTCGAAATAGCCGCCGGGCTTGCCGCCATTGGCGGTGAAGTCGGCAATCACCTGGTCGTTGAAGTCGCTCATGATCCGGTTCCTCCTGGTAACTGTGCTGAAACTAGTCACCCAAGTGCCCCGGAACAAGGCCGCAGCCTAGATAAGGCCCAGCTTTGCCAGATCGGCTGCGAGCGCTAGTGAATCGGCATTCTCATTGGCGCCGAGATCGGGCGGTGCATCTTCGGGGCGCAGATAGCGCCAGCCCTGGAACGGGCGCTTCGGATAAGGCACTGTCCGCACCATGTCGCGCGACATGATGATGTCGCAGTAATTGATGCCCTCGGCACTGGTGAACTTGCCCAATCGCAAGATCGGCTGACGGCACACCACCTGTCCTCCAATCACCCAGTAAACCGATGACAGGCCTTCCATCTCGGCCGACCGCTTGGGCATCATCCGGGTGCGGTGGACGTGAACGTCCTCGCCATAATCGGCGTCCCACCAGTGGGCCCGCTCATTGCGATAGCTTTCCAGCTCGGCAAAGCTCGCGACCCCGACGCTGAGCTTGATCATGTGGATCATGCAAGCGTCCCCGGCTTCACCCGACCTTGGATGACGTCGATCTCGTCATCATCGACAATCCATGGCTCATGCAGCGCCAAAGCCAGCCATTCTTGAAACGCCGGCAAGGCATATATCGCCTCGACATATTCGGCCAACAGGTCGGTAACCGGCAGAGCATAGGTGCGGATGCGCGTCGCAACGGGCGCGAACATTGCATCAACGGCGGTGAACTCACCAAACAGGAACGGTCCCCCCGACTTCGTCAGCAGGTCACCCCACAGCACTTCCAGCCGATGCAAATCCTTCGCCACCGTGTCTGCACCTACCTTGCCGGGATGCGAGGCGCGCAGATTCATCGGAGCATGGCTGCGCAGGCCTATAAACGACGAATGCATCTCGGCAGACGCCCCGCGTGCCACAGCGCGCTGGTTCATATCCGCCGGCCAGATTGCCTTGTCCGGAAAACGGTCAGCCAGATACTCAATGATGGCGATGGTTTCCGGCACGACCAGATCGCCGTCGATCAGCACCGGCACCTTGCCGGTCGGCGAACGCTGCGCCAGCACATCGCGCCAGCCGTCGCCCGAAAGCTGCAGCACTTCATCCTCGAACGGAATTTCGAAGTGTTTCAGCACCAGCCAGGGCCGCAGCGACCACGTGGAATAATTGCGATTGCCGATCAGCAGCTTCATTAAATCTGGCTCCCAGGAAAAGAAGAAGGGCGCCCCAGTGGCCGGGCGCCCTTCGAAATTGCTCAGTGAATAACTGTAGTGTCTAGACGCCCGCCACGACGGAGAAAACCAATCCCATTGAGAGCAGGCACACCAAGGTCCAGCTCGCTGCTCGCCACATAGTGGCCTTAGGTTGACTACGCATGATCGCTCCTACCTAGAGTTCACCCCGGAATGCGTGGCCCAAAGGCAGCATCCGGTAGTAAATCGTTAACTGCGTCATAAATGCTTTGCAAGCGGCGAAGTTGCCACACTCCACAGCCACGCGCGAGTGAGGGTTAAGCCAGAGCCACGGCTAATGCTGGCATTTTAGGGATTATCCCGTACTGACTCGATGGCCAGTCTGCTGAAAATCGATTTGCCGGTCCGACCCTGCCAAGCCTCGATAATCGCGGTGGTGTTCGCGTCAGCGTCTAGTGCTGCATCGACCTCGAAATCATAGGCCTTACCTTGATGGATGGTCTTGAAGTCCTGCTCGGCGCTGCCCAACGGCCGATCGCCGCGTGCCTGTTCACGCTCGATCAGCAGCGGCAACGGACAATGCACGCCGACAAAGAACACATCAAACGGCGCCAGCCGCCGCGCCAGTTCCTCTAACCAGCCTTCCCGGTCGAGGATATGCTCCAGCACCAGATTGTTGCCTGCCCCAGCATAGGCTGCCAGCGACGGGTGAAAGCGATCGAAAAATGGCGCGCGGGCTGCGTTCCAGTCAAACTCCTTCGACTTAAACCTCGCGGTCGGCAGCACGCCGCTGTCACGCAAATGATCGATCGAGATATGCCAGAACGGCTCGCCGATCCGCGCTTGAACACCTCGCGCGAGGGTGGACTTCCCGCTGCTGGACGCACCATGCAGAAAAATGATCTTGCCGGGTGCCACGCCTAGAACAGCCCAAACCACAGCCCGGCGATGCCGAGGAAGGCGAAGAAGCCGACCATGTCGGTTACGGTCGTAACGAACACTGCCGAGGCGATGGCGGGGTCGGCCTTGAATTTGTCGAGCATGACCGGGATCAGGATGCCCGCGGTGCCCGCGACAATCAGGTTGATGATCATGGCGCAGGCGATCACTGCGCCCAGTTGCATGTCGTTGAAGCGAACCCAGGTCACCAGCCCGATCAACACCGCGAAGATCACGCCATTGGCGACGCCCACCACCATTTCGCGACGAACCAGCCGGCGCAGGCGTCGGCCATCCAGTTCACGCATTGCCAGGGCACGCACCGTCACTGTCATGGTCTGCGTGCCGGCATTACCGCCCATGGAGGCGACGATCGGCATCAGAACCGCCAGTGCCACCATCTGGTCGATGGTCGCCCCGAACAGGCCAATGACCAGCGACACCGCAACCGCGGTGAAAAGGTTGATCACCAACCACGGCACGCGGCTACGCACCGTATCGAAAGTCGAGTCGGAGATGTCCTCGTCGCCGACGCCGGCCAGCAACTTGATGTCTTCGTCGGCCTCTTCATGAATCACGTCGACGATGTCGTCGATGGTCAGCACGCCCACCAGCCGCTTGCTTTCGTCGATAACACCGACCTCGACCAGATCGTAGCGCTCAAAGTCGCGCGCAGCTTCCTCTTGGTCCTCGTTGGCGTCGACCAACACGAAATTCACGTTCATCAAGGCTTCGATGGCAGTGACCCGGGCCGCCCGCAAAAACTTGTCGAGCGGAATGGTGCCCAGCACCTGATAGGACGCGTCCACGACGTAGATCTGGTAAAATTCGTCCGGCAGATCAGGCTCGGTACGCAGGTAGTCAATGGTTTGGCCGACCGACCAAAAAGGCGGGATGGCGATAAAGTCGGTTTGCATCCGCCGACCTGCGGATTCCTCGGGGAAGTCGAGGCTTCGTTTCAGGCTCAGCCGCTCGAAGGTTGGCAGCTTGGCCAGAACTTCGTCGCGATCTTCCTGCTCGAGATCCTCGAGAATCGCCACAGCGTCGTCATTGTCGAGGCCAGAGACGCCGCGCGCGATATCCGCGTTCGAAATCTCATCCATGATTTCCATGCGGACCGATTCGTCGACTTCGGTCAGCGCGGAATAGTCGAAGCGATCGCCAAGAAGGCGCACCATTTGCAGCCGCTCGTGGGGATCGAGCGATTCCAGCACGTCGCCCATGTCGGCGGCATGCAGCGGCTCGACCACCGTCGCAACGTCCTCGTCGCGACCGGCAGCCAAAAAAGCGCGCAAACGTTCTAGCCAAAGCGGACTTATGCGGTCTTCGCTGTCGCGAAACGCATTGATGTCTAGCCAGGCCTCTGGGCCGGGCGCCATGTCTGGATCTGTGCTCATTGGGAGCCCTCGTCGGTACGAGTTTCGGGGCAAGCCAAGCTGTAGCCAAACATCTGGCATTGCGCCAGACTTTCGCCGTGGATTTGAAGAGGTTAGACGAAATGTCCTCAGACCTCGACAAGGCCCTCAGCCGCGACGATCCTGTGGCCAAGCGGCGCGCCACGGAACCACCCGCCGACTAGATGATTATCTGGCAGCCCCATCTTCGCCTCAAATCGGCGGTTAGGTCGCGCCGTTGTGAAGACCAAGATCAATCAAAAGTCCAATCCAAGGAGATCCCATGTCCAAGATTTTGCTCGCCCCTCTCGCTATTGCTGCAGCCCTGATGCTCGCAGCTTGCGGCGGAGATGCCCCGGCTGACAACAGCACGACACCTGCTACCACGACGACGGCCCCAGCCACCACGACGACCACGCCGTCCACTACGACAACAACACCTGCAACAGCCGCTCCGGCCGATACAATGGCTCCGGCAGCGCCTGCGACCACGACACCATAAGCGATACGACCAACGGGCTGCCTCCAGGCAGCCCGAATTGTCTTTAACGTAGGACATCCCAGATGGCGCTGTGGAGTTGCGCCTGTGAAAACGGCTTAGAGAGCCTCGGCAGCCCCTTGCCAGCGCCCTCCGGCAGTTCTGCATAGCCAGTGGCCACCAGTATCCGCAGATCAGGCCATTGCACGCCTACTGCCGCTGCTAGCTGTGCACCGGTCATTTTTGGCATGGCGTGGTCGGTGATCATCAGGTCGAAGTCTTCTTCGCCCAGCAGCGACAGGGCTTCCTCACCTGACGTGGCCTCGAAGACCTTGTGCCCCAAATCTTCCAGCATGCTCGCGGTATTCATCAACACCAGATAGTCGTCGTCCACAGCGAGTATGCGCAGCCCAGGGCGCGGAACGGCCGGGGCTGGGACAATTGCCAGTTGTTTCTCCGGCCAGCGCGCTGCCGGCAACCATATCTCGGCCACTGTGCCCACACCGGGTTCGCTGCGTATTTCGAGCCTGCCGCCCGACTGCTGCGCCATGCCATGCACCATTGAGAGGCCAAGGCCCGTACCCTTGCCGACGCCCTTGGTGGTATAAAATGGCTCGCTGGCCCGCGCTAGCACGTCGCTATCCATCCCCTCGCCGGTGTCACTGACACTAAGGCGGACAAAGTCGCCGATCTCGTCGGCACTGATAATAATTGCGCCACCATCGGGCATCGCGTCACGAGCATTGACTGCCAAGTTAAGAACGGCACTGGCCAACTGGTTGGGGTCCGATACGACCGGCGGCAGGTCGGCCGGAACGGCCACGGTCATCTCGATCGAAACGCCAAGCGAGCTGGTCAACATACCCTGCAACGACTGCACCAGCACGGCGACATCGACCGACTGCAGCGCTAGGTCCTGCTTGCGGGCAAAGGCCAGCATGCTGCGGGTCAGCAACGCCCCGCGTTCGGCACCCTGCCGCGCATTATCGATCAGCTTAAGAATTTGCGGATCGTCCGGCACGCGCTTCTGCAGCAATTCGAGGCTGCTCAGCACTGCCATCAGCAGGTTATTGAAGTCATGCGCGACGCCCCCGGTCAGCTGGCCGATAGCTTCCATCTTTTGCGACTGCAGCAATTGTTCCCGCGCCGCTTCCAGATCCTGCTGCGAGCGCAGGCGCTCCGTGATGTCCCGGGTGATCTTGGCAAAACCGATCAGCGTGCCATCGGGGTCTCGAATGGCCTCGATGACCACATGGGCCATGAAGCGGCTACCGTCCTTGCGGAGGCGCCAGCCTTCCTTCTCGTATTTGCCCGTGCTGCGCGCGGCTTCCAGCGCCTTTGCGGGACCATCTAATGCGCGGTCTTCTGGCGTATAGAAACGCTCGAAGTGCTGGCCGATGATTTCGTCTGGAAGGTAACCTTTGATGCGTTCGGCACCGGCGTTCCAGTTGGTGACGATGCCATCCGGACTGAGCATGTAGAGCGCATAATCGGTGACGCCGAGCACCAGACGACGAAACAGGTCCCGCGAATGCGCCAGTTCTAGTTCAGCCTGATGCTGCTCTGAGAGGTCGCGCGTGACCTTTGCAAAGCCGACAAGCGTGCCGGATTCATCCCAGATGGGGTCTATAATGGCGTTGGCCCAGAATCGCGTTCCATCCTTGCGCAGGCGCCACCCCTGGGTTTCGAACCGTCCTTCAGCCGCCGCAGTGCGAAGCGCGCGCTCTGGCAGACCGGTCGCGAGGTCTTCCTCGGTGTAGAACATCGAGAAGTGCCGGTTCAGCACCTCCTGCTCCTCATAGCCCTTGAGTCGCCGCGCGCCGGAATTCCAGCTCGAAATCAACCCTTCGGCTGTTAGCAGGTAAATGCCGTAGTCCGTAATAGCGTCCAGCAGCAACCGAGACTGATCAGCGGAAGGCGCGCTCAGGTCCATCGACGAAATATCTCCCCAGTCGCTCAGAGGTGTCCCTGATCCTCACGATTTCCCATTGGCGTGATTCTTAGCCTATCGGATGCGGGCTGCAAGACCCCAATACAGACCGGTTGAACGCTACATTCCGCGCGAACCGGGCTCGGAACCAGCGCCCGGAAACAAAACAGCGGCCGCCAGAACTGATCTGGCTAAGCCGCTGTATTTTTGTTCAATCGACCCGAAGGAAGATTTTTGGTGCGGTCGAGAAGACTCGAACTTCCACGCCCTTTCGGGCACAGCGACCTCAACGCTGCGCGTCTACCAATTCCGCCACGACCGCACTTTAGGTAGAGCCTCAACCCAAGGGGTCGAAGCGAGTGGGGATGTAGCAAAGGTCTCCCGGAACCTCAAGCGCTTAAATGGAGATTTCCCAACTGAAGGCGTTGGGGAGCACTAGATGTGCCGTCTATTCGTTCAGGCCGAGACGAAAGGCGCCGCATTCGAGCACCGGAGCGCAGCGTACGTTCGGTACGTGAGCACCGGAAGCGCAGAAAGTGGTGGCTTGCAGGCCGGCATGGGCGAATAGGCGGTGCATCTAGCCGCGGCGGAAGATTTTCTCGGTAATCTGCACCCGCAAATGCCCGTCTTCGACGCTGACCTCGCCATGGGCGATCAGCGTGTTATTGGCATAGATGTTGAGCGGATCGTCTTCGGTGGCATCGAGCTCGATCACCGCACCGCGGCCCATGCGCAGCAAGTGGTGGATCGGCATCGTCGTGGCGCCAAGCTCGACGGTGATGTCCACTTCAATATTGTCTAATGTGTTCATAGATAAGTACGGAACCCCGGCGCGGCCGCTATGATGCGGCGGCTCACTCTGTTGCAGTAACTCTCTGGCTAGTATGGTTATGGAAACGTTAACAAACGGCGATGACAACTGCGAAACCAGTAACAAACTGGCACGCGTTGACGCGCGCCCGGTGCAATGGATCATTTCACCAGAGCCGGTGCCCTACCCCGTGGCGCTCGACGCCATGAAGGCCCGCGCCGCTGCAATCGCTGCAGGCGAAGCTGAAGAAGCTATCTGGCTGATTGAACACCCGCCACTCTATACGGCCGGCACCTCCGCAGTTGCGGCAGACCTGCTGTCGGATCGATTCCCGGTCTATGACGCCGGGCGTGGCGGGCAATATACCTATCACGGCCCCGGCCAGCGCGTGGCCTATGTCATGCTCGACCTGACCCAGCGCGGCCGCGATATCCGGTGCCTGGTCAAAGGTCTGGAAGGTTGGGTCATCGACACTCTGGCGGCCCACAACATTACCG
>JAQGKG010000451.1 GCA_028290245.1 Devosia sp.
CAAACGCTTTGGCGGTCTCACCGCCGTCAACAATTGCTCGCTCTCGGTGCGACGCGGCTCCGTCACGGGGCTGATCGGGCCGAACGGCGCGGGTAAATCCACGCTGTTCAATATCGTGGCTGGCAACATCGTGCCTGATGAGGGCGCGGTCATTTTCGACGGCAAGGATGTGACCGGCTTCAAGCCGCATCAGCTGTTCCGCTCCGGCATGTTGCGCACGTTCCAGATCGCGCATGAATTCTCCAACATGACGGCGCTGGAAAACCTGATGATGGTTCCGGGCGACCAGCCCGGCGAGCATCTGGTCAACGCCTGGTTCCGGCCCGGCCTTGCCAAAACGCGCGAGACCGAGGTGCGCAAGAAGGCGCTCGACTTCATCGACTTCCTCAAGCTTGGCCATGTGCGCAACGAGCTGGCCGGCAATCTCTCGGGCGGCCAAAAGAAGCTGCTGGAGCTCGGCCGCACCATGATGGTCGATGCCAAGGTGGTGCTGCTCGACGAGGTGGCGGCGGGCGTCAACAAGACACTGCTGAATGACCTGGCGTCCAATATCGAGCGGATGAACACGGAGCTGGGCTACACGTTCTTCGTCATCGAGCATGACATGGACCTGATCGGCCGGCTGTGTGATCCGGTGATCGTTATGGCGCAGGGCGAAAAAATTGCCGAAGGCTCGATGGAAGAAATCCGCAGCAATCCTCAAATCGTCGAAGCCTATTTCGGCACCCCGGTCGAGGTGGCGTAATGGCTTTGCTTGAACTCAAACACGTGGTCGCCGGCTATGGCGGCGCGCCGATCCTCAATGGCGTCAACATGGCCATCGAGCAGAGCGATATCGGCGTCATTGTGGGGCCTAATGGCGCCGGCAAGTCGACGACGCTAAAAGCGATTTTCGGCCTGCTCAAGGTGACCGGCGGCACCGTGGAATTCCTTGGCGAAAGCATAGCCAATTCGCTGCCCGACAAGCTGGTGCCAAGGGGCCTCAGCTTCGTGCCGCAGGAAAAGAACGTCTTCACCTCGATGACAGTCGAGGAAAATCTCGAAATGGGCGCCTTCACCCGGCGCGATGATTTTTCAGAGACCATGCAATGGGTCTATGAAATGTTCCCGGTGCTGGCCGAAAAGCGCCGCCAGGCGACAGGCGAGCTTTCGGGCGGACAGCGCCAGATGGTCGCCATGGGCCGGGCGCTGATGAGCAAGCCCAAGCTGCTGATGCTGGACGAGCCCTCCGCAGGTCTGTCGCCGCGCTATGTGATCGAGATTTTCGAGACCATCGTTCGCGTCAACAAGGAGGGCGTCGGCGTGCTCATGGTCGAGCAGAATGCCCGCCAGGCACTGGCGTTCGCCTCCAAGGGCTTTGTGCTTGCACAGGGCCAGAACCGCTTCACCGGCACGGGCGCCGAGCTCATTGCCGATCCCGAAGTCGCCAAAAGTTTCCTCGGGGGCTGAGCCGTGACCGAACTCGTATTTTTCATCAACCAGGTGGTCATTTCCGGCGCGGTGCTGGGGTGCATTTATGCGCTCGGCGCGGTCGGCATCACGCTGATCTTCGGCATCCTGCGCTTTGCCCATTTTGCCCACTCCGAGCTGATGACCTCGGGCGCGTTCTTTGCGTTCATGCTGGCGGCGCTGTTTGCCAGCTGGGGCATCGTGACGCCGATCCCGCTGGGTTTTGTTGTGTTGCCGATCGCCATGGTGATGTCTGCGATCTTTGCGCTCGGCATCGACAAGGGTTTTTATGCGCCGCTGCGCAAGCGGGGCGCCAAGCCGGTAATCCTGCTGATCGCCTCAATCGGCGTGACGCTGATGGTGCAGGGTCTGATCCGGTTGTTCTTCGGCGCCGGTTCCTATTCGTTCTTCGAGAATGAAACCAAGGACGTGTTCCGCATCGATACCAGCTTCCTCGGCTCGACCCGGCCGCTGGTGATTACCGAGCCGCAATTGCTGATGATCATCGTTACCGTGGTGTCGGTGCTGGCGCTGCACTTCTTCCTGACGCGGTCGCGACTGGGCAAGGCGATGCGCGCCATGGCGGACAATCCAGACCTGGCGCAGGTCTCGGGCATCAACACGGCTCTCGTCATGCGGGTGACCTGGGTAGTCGCCGGGGCGCTGGCGTGCATGGCCGGCACCATGCTGGCGCTGGACGTGACGCTGAAGCCGGACTTGGCGTTCAACATCATCATTCCGATTTTCGCGGCTGCTATCGTTGGTGGACTAGGGCAGGCCTATGGCGCGATTGCCGGCGGGCTGCTGATAGGCTTTGCGGAATCACTGGCGGTGTTCAACTGGACCATGGTGCTGCGGCCGCTCAATGCGGTGCTGCCGGAATTTGCACAACTGCCGGCAACGCTGTCGCTGGTGCCGACTGAGTATAAGCTCACCGTGGCCTTTGTTATCCTCGTGGTGGTGTTGCTTGTCCGGCCGACGGGTATTTTCAAGGGAGCCTCGTCATGATCCGGCGGTCCCTCACGCTGTTTGCCGGGCTGTTCGTGCTGATCCTGTTGATGGGCTGGGCGATGGGCCTGCCCTTTACCTCATCGCGCCTCGTTGAAGCGACGGCCTATGCTCTGATCGCGCTGGGGCTAAATATCCAGTGGGGTTACGGCGGGCTGTTCAACTTCGGCATCATGGGTTTCCTGATGCTGGGCGGCTTTGCGGTGACCTTCGTCTCCTATCCGGTCAATCCGCAGTTCTGGGGATCCGATGGTCCCTGGATGCTGGGCCGGGCGCTGATCGCCTTCGCGGCGGGTGCGCTGCTGGTCTATGGTGCGCGCCACAGTGACAAGATCGGTGTCCGCGGTGGCTGGAAGATGCTCTTAACCGTGCTGGCATGGTTCGTGGCTTATTGCGTCTATCGCAGCCAAATCGACCCGGCGGCGGCCTATATCGAGGCTAACGCGGGATTTGTTGGCGGGCTGGGTGGCCATCCGGTGCTGGGCTGGCTGTTCGGTGGCGTGCTGGCAGCAGGCGTGGCCTTCGTCGTCGGCAAGATCGCGCTCGGGCTGCGCACCGACTACCTGGCTATCGCCACGATCGGTATTTCGGAAATCATCCGGGCGCTGATCAAGAACATGGACTGGCTGACGCGCGGCACGCTGACGGTGTCGCCAATTCCGTGGCCGACGCCTTTGCCCCAGGCTTATCAGGCAAGCGGTTCCGATCAGTTTTCGTCGCTGTTGCTGGCTCGCGGTGGGTTCCTGCTACTGGCGCTGGTCGTGCTGGGGATCGCGCTTTGGCTCATCGCCCGCGCCTATGCCGGGCCGTGGGGCCGCATGATGCGCTCGATCCGCGACAATCACATTGCAGCGGCGTCGATGGGCAAGAACGTCACGGCGCGGCAGCTCGAAATCTTCGTGTTCGGATCGGTGCTGATGGGCATCGGTGGCGCCATGCTGGTTAGCTTTACGCAGATTTTCGATCCATCGAGCTACCAGCCGATCAACCACACCTTCCTGATTTGGGTGATGATCATCGTCGGCGGCGCGGGCAACAACTGGGGCGCAGTGTTCGGCGCGGTGTTGATCTGGCTGGTCTGGGTGGTATCGGAGCCGCTAGCCCGGGTGATCTTCGACTTCGTCAGCAACTGGTCGACCAATTTCGGCTGGGGTGCCATCCCCGACATCGAGTCGCGATCAGCGCAGATGCGGGTGTTCGTGCTGGGGTTGGTGATCACCATAGCGCTGCGATATGCGCCCAAGGGACTGATCCCCGAAGTGGTGCGGCGCGACGCCTAGACGATACTGGTGAGCAACGCTTTTACCGTTCGCGCAAGATTGCGAGCGGGATCGATGCGCAAGTGGGCAAATTCGGCTCGTGCCAAGACCGCGCGCGCTGATGGCGGTGGATTGGTGGACGGCCACATGCCGGCGATCAGGGTTCCAGCCATTGAGATGACCCAGGCACAATCAGCGGGGGCCGCGGACGGCAGGCGAGCGGTCAACGCGTCTACTAGGCGGGCACTCTGCTCACTCACGAACGTCTTGACCCCGACGATTGTCGCCTCGGAGACGTTCTGTTCCAGGGTGCTGGACATAATGGCAATCAGTGCGCAACAGCGTGGGCGGCCGAGAAAGGTCGCCGTGATAGTTTCGGCAATCGCGGCGACATCGCTGGTCTGTGTTTCTGCCAGGCCTGCCACCATATCGTAGACCAATGCAGCGAACTCTACGCGAAACAGCTCCAGCAAGACCTGCTCTCGGCTCTCGAAGTAGCGGTAAACGTTGGACTTGGTGAAGCCGGCCCTGGCTGCAATCGCGTTGAGACCTGCCCCTTGAGGTCCTTCGGCATCGAACAGTTCCGCCGCCGCCGCGAGCAATTGTTCGCGGCGGAGCGTAATCTCTTCGGGCTTGCGGGCCCGCTGGAATGGTTGGGCCAGGGTCATGCGTTCCTTCTAAGCTGAAGCGGCGGCCTTGGGGAAGTGCACGCCAGCCAGTTCCTCGGAGGTATCCCAAAGCCGGCGTGCCACGTCGACATCGAGCGCTGTCTTTGGCGTGCTCGCCACTCCAACCTTTCCACGAATTTCCATAAGTCCCGTCGGTCCATAATAGCTCCCGGGGAGAGCATCCAGTGCGGTCGCTGCAAAGAGGGTGGGCAAAGCCGCCTGTGGAACCGCCTGGAACAGGAACGTCATGTAGCGCCGGATCAATGCCACGGGACCCGTGTTACCGATGCCGTTGGGAATAAGATCGGTGCGCGCCACGCCGGGATGCACTGCAAAGCTGGTAATGCCCCAGCCATTCGCCTGGCTGCGCCGTTCCAGTTCAATGCCGAACATCAGGCAGGCCAGCTTGCTTTGGCCATAGGCGACCATCGGCTTGTAGCTTTCCGACTGGAGGTTGCCGAAGTCGATCTTGCCCTGCTGCGCCGCAATGCTGGACAATGATACGACCCGTGCTGCAGTCGCCTTGGTCAGCAGCGGCATAAGCTGCGCGGTCAGTGCGAAGTGGCTCAGATAATTGGTGCCAAACTGCAGTTCGAAGCCATCGGCGGTGGTCTGGCGGGTCGGTGGCATCATGACGCCGGCATTGTTGACCAGAATATCGATCGAGGTCGCAGCGGTCAGCAGACGATCACTGAACGCTGCGACCGACGCGAGACTTCCCAGGTCGATTTTTTCGAAGCTGACATCGCTTCGCGGAGCAGTCATCCGAATGCCTGCGAGAGCGCTTGTACCCTTGTCGGCATTACGGCCCGCGACGATGACACGCGCGCCGTGCTCGGCAAGCATGCGGGCTGTTTCGTACCCCAGGCCGCCGGTGGCGCCGGTGACAACAGCAGTTTTGCCGGAAAGATCGGGAATATTGCGTTCGGTAAAGCTCATGACGCTGTCCTTTTAGAAACCAATGGTCTCTAATTGGGAGAACGATGGTCTGCTGTCAACCGGTTACTGGTCATTGGCGGCATGTGGTTCGAACAGACCGTGGACCTTCCGATCGCGTTCCAACAGTTCGGGGTGCGGAGTGAACTCGGCGTCCCAGAACAATGCTCGCATGTAACTGGTGTCTAGCCCGGTCCCCGCGTAGCCTAGTTCTTGGAGTCGAAGGGCAAACCATCCGTGGTTGGCCTGTGCATGAAGGTGCGTATGTTCTAACTGACCGAGCGCATTCAGCATCGCCGCATGGGTGCGGAACCCAAAGGCGAAGGCAAGCGCCTCGTCGACATGACTTGTATTCTGGTCGGGCCGTGCGGATGCGAGACTTGAGTGCAGCCACATTGCTGCGCGTGAACGGCGTGATGCCGGCGAACATTTGACGATCCTCTCGTTCCGGTCGATGTCCGCCGATTACGTATCGACCTGAACAGGTTGTCGCTCTTGTCCGTCGCAGAAGCCCATTCAACCCGGCAGCAGGTTTGGCGTGGCATAGCCGTCCACAAACATAAACGTGCCAATAGTGTCCCGGCAAGAGCCGCAGACTGGAAATAGAAGAGGCCCGGGATTGCTCCCGGGCCTCTGCAAAAGGTGGATCGAG
>JAQGKG010000458.1 GCA_028290245.1 Devosia sp.
GATGGCGCGCGTCAAAAGTCTGGTGCGGCTGAAGTCGTTGACCGACGAATTGCGCGCCCGCGCCATGACCGGGCAACAGATTGCGATCGAAGACGCCATTCGGCAGATGGACAAGATCAATACGACCGGCGGCTCCATTCTCATTGTCGATACCGACCAGCGCCATGCCGAGCGGCTGAAGAATTATCTCACGCCCGAACACGACGTGGATATCTTGACCCAGCCGGCCGATGCGGTGTTCCAAGTCACTGGCAAGCATTACGAATTAGCGCTGGTCGCGATGTCGCTGACCGATTTCGATCCGCTGCGAGTGTGCTCGCAGATTCGCACGCTCGAACACACGCGCAACTTGCCGATCATTCTGGTGGCTGACGAGGCCGACAAGCCGCGCGTTGTTCGGGCGCTGGACCTGGGCGTGAACGATTTCATCTCGCGGCCGGTGGAGCGCAACGAGCTTGCGGCGCGGGTGCGGACGCAGATTCGCCGGCAGCGCTATGCCATGGAGCTGCGCCAAAGCGTCAGCAATACCATGGCCTTGGCTGTGACGGACGACATGACAGGGTTGTATAATCGCCGGTATTTTGACCGCCATCTCGGCGTGATGCTGAGCAAGGCGCAGAGCCAAGAGCGCGACATGGCGCTGATGATCCTGGACATCGACCACTTCAAATCGGTCAACGACACCTATGGCCACGATATCGGCGATGCGGTGCTCAAGGAGTTCGCGGCGCGTCTGAAGCGAAACATCCGAGGCGTTGATCTTGCTTGCAGATTCGGCGGCGAAGAGTTTGTCGTGCTGATGCCTGACACGGACTATGTGCAGGCCGAGATGGTGGCTGAGCGGGTGCGGCAGTCGATTTCCGAGCGGGTGTTCGAGGTCAATGCCGGGCGTCCGATATCTGTCACGGTTTCAGCCGGTGTTACGCTGAACGAGAACGCATCCGATACACCTGAGTCGCTGATCAAGCGGGCTGACGTGGCGCTGTACCGAGCCAAGCGCGAAGGCCGCAATCGGGTGGTATTCGACGCTGCTTGACGGGCTGCGTTAAGGTTATCCGTTATAATTAACAAAGCTTTACCGGCCTGAGTCCGCTGGTATTCCTTGAGTTATCCCCAACTAAGCGTAGGTTGCCCTCAACACGGCGAGTGTCCCATTTTAGGACAGTTACCGAGGGTTCCCTACGGCTATCTCAGGTCCGCCGCAACGCCTGAGTCCCGTAGGGCGGTTGGTCCGGATGCGGACAGAGTGGCCTCTTCGACATGCCGCTTCCGGACCAGCCACTCATTCATTTCACGTCGACAGACCTGTCACCCTTGGCCCGCTTCGCGCTAGCAGACTGCTAACGTTAAGATTAGCATTGTGTGACGTTTCGACAGCAAAAGCCCCGCATCGGTGATGCGGGGCTTTTTGTATTTCGGTATCGAACAGGCGCCAGATTACTTGATCTTGGCTTCCTTGAACTCGACGTGCTTGCGCACTACGGGATCGTACTTGTTGTACGAGAGCTTCTCGGTCTGGGTACGAGCGTTCTTCTTGGTGACGTAGTAGAAGCCAGTATCAGCCGTCGACACGAGCTTGATCTTGACGGAAGCGGCTTTTGCCATTTGTCAGTCCTTACAATAACAACAGCGCCGCGGAGACCCGGGCGCCGGAATTTGAGCGCAACCTAAGGATTTGCATTTAAATGTCAAGCGAGTTCAGTCGGTCTGGCCGGTGCCGAATCCGTACATGTGGTTAGCCCACTGCAAGCCGACGATGCCGCCCTTGATGGACGGCAGCATGAGCAGCGGCAGGATTATTGCCAGGGGGACCATGGTGTAGACATAGGTCATCGGATTGACCTGTCCGACCATTTCCATGTGCATCATGGCGACGATCAGGATGTGGCCGACGATGGTGATGGCGATGTAGGGCGGAAGGTCGTCGGCGCGGTGCAGGTTAAGCTGCTCGCCGCAGACGTTGCATTCGTCCGCGACCTTGAGGTAGGCGCGATACAACTTGCCCTTGCCGCAGTGGGGGCACCGGCACAAAATGCCACGCCAAATGCTTTGGCCGGCGCTGCGCTGTTCGACACTCTGCGTACCCATCTTCATCACCTCTTTGTACGACCCTTCGGGCCATAACTCTTGGGTGGGCGCTTCTGGTTCCGTCTCACAGATGACGGATTGCCGCGCGCGCCTTCCGAGAGCAGTTCGAAACGCAGGGCGCCGGCCACCGGCGCTGCTTCGAGAAGCCGGACGGATACCCGATCGCCGAGGGCGAATTTCTCGCCGGTGCGGTCGCCGATCATGGCCTGCTGGTCTTCGGTGTAGCGATAAAAATCCTGGCCCAGGGTGGAGGCGGGGATGAAGCCGTCGGCGCCGGTTTCGAGCAGGCGCACGAACAGTCCGGAGCGAGTGACGCCGGAAATGCGGCCATCGAACTTTGCGCCGATCTGGGCGGCGAGGAACTGCGCCAGCAGGCGGTCGGCAGTTTCGCGCTCGGCCATCATGGCGCGGCGTTCGGTGGCCGAGATGTGCTGGGCGATGCCCGAGAGGCGCAGGCCTTCGTTTTCGCTGAGGCCATCGTCACCCATGCCGAGTGCCGCGATGAGCGCCCGGTGCACGATCAGATCGGCGTAGCGGCGGATTGGCGAGGTGAAGTGGGCGTAGCGGTCTAGGTTTAGGCCGAAGTGACCGAGGTTTTCATTGTCGTAAATCGCTTGGGCCTGGCTGCGCAGCACCATTTCGCTAACCTGCTCGACATTGCCGGCCTTGCGGGCCTGACGCAGGATGCCGTTGAAGTCGGAAGCGCGGACGCTGTCGGACTTCTTGATGGCGATATCGAGCGAGCCGAGGAAATCGCGCAGTG
>JAQGKG010000462.1 GCA_028290245.1 Devosia sp.
TCCGCTATACCGGCGCCAGCGCTGAGACGGCCAAGGAGCTCAAGCTGTTCGGGCTGGGTGATTTCCTGATCGCCAGGTTCAAGCAGCTAGCCCAGACCATCCATCGCGAAAACCGAACGCTTTCGACGCAACGCGCGGTCTGGGGCGCTTTGTTTTCGTCGATCTCGTCGCTGACTTATTACGGCGCCTACGGCTTCATCGTCTGGCGCACCGTGACGGGCGATTTCTCGATCGGCGACCTGGCGTTCCTCTCCGGTTCGTTCCTGCGGCTCAACGGGTTGTTCCAGAAGATCCTGCTGGGCTTCACCGCCATTGCCGGGCAATCGATGTATCTCGACGACCTGTTTTCGTTCTTCGAGATCGAGCCCACAATCCTGTCGCCGGTGAACCCCAAGCCATTCCCGCAGCCGATTGCCCAGGGCATCAGCTTCGAGAATGTCGGCTTCCGCTATCCGGACACCGAGGGCTGGGCGATTCGCCACCTGAGTTTTACGTTGCAGGCTGGCGAGACACTGGCGCTGGTAGGCGAGAATGGCGCCGGCAAGACTACCATCGTCAAGTTGCTGACCCGGCTTTACGACCCCGACGAGGGACGCATCACCGTCGACGGCATTGACCTCAAGCACTTCGCCGTCGCCGATATCCACCCCCATATCGGCGTGATCTTCCAGGACTTCATCCGCTACAGCCTGTCGGCCCGCGAGAACATCGGCGTCGGCCGCATCGAGGATCAGGACGACATGGCGCGGATCGGCGACGCCGCCGAGCGCAGCCTTGCCGATCCGGTGATCGCCAAGCTGCCCGAGGGCTACGATCAGCAGCTGGGCCGCCTGTTCAAGAAGGGTCGCGACCTCAGCGGCGGCGAGTGGCAGAAGGTCGCCATCGCCCGCGCCTATATGCGCGATGCTGGTCTGATCATCCTCGACGAACCCACCGCAGCGCTCGACGCCAAGGCGGAGTCTGAGGTGTTTTCGCGCTTCAAGAGCCTGGCCGCGGGCAAGACGGCGGTGATTATTTCGCACCGGTTTTCGACGGTGCGGATGGCGGACCGGATATTGGTGCTGGAGAACGGGGGCATCCTTGAGTCGGGCACGCATGAGGAACTGTTGGGGTTGCGCGGGAGATATGCCGAGCTGTTCGAACTCCAGGCGGCTGGGTATCGGTAGCAAGCAGGAAGCATACCCCTAAAAAGAACTCTCTCTACGGCAGTTTCACCAGCACCCGGCCCTTTACCTCGCCCGCCAATATCCTCTCCGCCGCTTCGGGCAATCCTTCCAGCCCGATCTCCTCCACCATCCCGGCATAAGCCTCGGCGTCGAACAGTTCGCCCAGCCGCTTCCATGCGGCCACGCGCGGCTCCGTTGGGCGCATGACACTGTCGATGCCGACCAATGTCACGCCGCGCAGGATAAATGGCAGCACACTCGTGGGCAGGTCGATGCCGCCGGCCATGCCGATGCTGGCGACTACGCCGTCGTAATGGATCTGCTTCAAGACCTTGCCGAGTAGCGGTCCGCCGACGTTGTCGATGGCGCCGGCCCAGCGTGCGGTCTCGATTGGCTTGTCCGGCTCGCTGAGGAATTGCTGGCGGTCGACGATAGTCGTGGCCCCGAGTGCCTTCAACGCTTCGGCGTGTTGCGGCCGACCCGACAAGGCCGCGACCTGGTAGCCCAGCTTGGCCAGCAGCAAAATCGCGATGGTGCCGACGCCGCCTGCTGCGCCGGTCACAAGAATAGGCCCTGCAGTTTTGCTGACGCCCGCGGCTTCGAGGCGATCTACTGCCAGCATTGCGGTCAGGCCGGCCGTGCCGAGCACGATGGCGTCGCGCGCATTGAGGCCCTTGGGCATCGGTACGAGCCAGTCGCCGTTGACGCGGGCCTTTTCGGCATAGCCGCCCCAATGGGTTTCGCCGACCCGCCAGCCGGTCAGCAACACGGATTGCCCGACAGGATAGCGCCAATCGTCGCTGACGCTGACCGTGCCGGAAAAATCGATACCCGCGACATGGGGATAGTTTTTGACCATGTTGCCGGCGCCCGTCATCACCAACCCATCCTTGTAGTTGAGCCCGGCCCAGCCAACGTCGACCGTTACATTGCCCTCGGGCAGGCGCGCCTCATCCAGCATCTGCACGGATGATATCACCTTGCCGTCGGCGTTTTTCTCGGTCAGCAGTGCGCGGAAACTCATGGTTAGACTCTCCTTGATGTTTGCCGCAACTTGGCATGATGCGCCGCGAGGGACCACCCTCTGGCGCGGGGTGGCAAAGCGCCTTACCTGTTGGATCAGCAAGCCGAGAGACGCAACGTGACCACGCCAAGCGACGAACAGATCAACGTCATCGCCGAAACCTATCGCCTGCTCGGGGATCCGACGCGGTTGCGCGTGCTGCTGGCCTGCCTCGCCGAGCCAATCGCGGTTGGCGATATCGCCAAGACGGTCAACGCCTCGCCGTCTTCGGTGAGCCATCATTTGCGGCTGTTGCGCGGCGCGCGGCTTGTGCGTGGAACGCGGCGCAACAAGCAGGTATTCTACGAAACGGCCGATGCGCATATCGCCCATATGCTCACCGACATGATCGAGCACGCGATGGAAGAGCACGACGAGACCAGCGACACCTGAGCGCAGGGGCTGCGTCGCATTTGCCTTGATCTAAACATATGATCATGTATTCATATGATGGAGTTTCGAGGAGCAGGATGATGGCGGCAGATCACAAGGAGCATGGCGCGGCTGGACATGATGACGCGGATCATGAGCATGACCATTCTGGACATGACCACGGCGATCATGCAGGGCACGATCGTTCTGACCACTACCATGCCGAACACAGCCACGCCCCGACGGTGAGCGCCAGTAACGAGCGCGTGGTGTTCATCGGCTTCCTGCTGACCACCGTGTTCATGTTCGCCGAGGTGATTGCCGGTGTTATGTCGGGCTCGCTGGCGCTTATTGCCGATGCTGGGCACATGTTGACCGACTCTGCAGCCCTACTGTTGGCGTGGGCGGCATTCCGTTTCGGGCGCCTCGCGTCGGATAACCAGCGCACCTTCGGCTATATGCGCCTCGAAGTGGTCGCGGGCCTGATCAATGCGGTGACGCTGTTCGCGCTGGTTGGCTGGATCATCTATGAAGCAATCCAGCGCTTCATGACACCGCATGAAGTGCTGGCCGGGCCCATGTTCATCGTCGCCGTACTCGGCCTCGTCATCAATGTTGTGGTGTTTGTAGTGCTGTCGCGCGGCGATAAGGAGCACGTCAATATTCGCGGCGCCATGGTGCATGTGCTGGGCGACCTGCTCGGCTCGGTGGCCGCCATTGCCGCCGCTGTCACCATCTGGCTGACCAGTTGGATGCCGATCGATCCGATCCTGTCAGTGCTGGTGTCGCTGCTGGTGCTGCGTAGCGCAAGGAGCCTGTTCCGCAACTCGCTGCATATTCTGATGGAAGGCACGCCGGGCAATGTGGTGGTGGATGACCTCAGCAAGGCGCTGGTCGCCAAGGTGCCGGGCCTATCGGAAGTGCGCCATGTCCACGTTTGGTCGATCACATCGGGTAAGCCGGTGGCAACGCTAGAAATCGTGCTGACTAAAGGCGCCGATGCTCCTTCGGTGACGCAGTCGGTCAAGGCCGCGCTGCTTGCCGACTATGGCATTACCCACTCCACCATCGAGATCGTCTGGGACGAAAACGCCCCACGCTGTGCGCTCGCTCCAGACGCCGTGCCCTAGCTTCAGTAGCGGCCGGGGCCGAGGTCCGAGATATCGATGTCGGCCGTTCTGCCCGCCACGAGATCGGCGGTTATGCGTGCCGAGCCGCAGGCCATGGTCCAGCCCAGCGTGCCGTGGCCACTGTTGATGAACAGGTTGCCCAGCTTTGACGCACCGATAATCGGCGTGCCGTCGGGCGTCATGGGGCGAAGACCGGTCCAATAGCTGGCGCTGACCGTGTCGCCCGCGCCGGGGAACAACTCGTTGACGCAATGCGCCAGCGTTTCGCGGCGACGCGGCGGCAGGTGATTGGTGTAGCCCGATAGCTCGGCCATGCCGCCAACGCGGATGCGGTCGCCCAGCCGGGTCACCGCGATCTTGTAGGTTTCGTCGAGCACGGTTGATATCGGCGCTGCGCTGGCGTCGGTGATCGGCGCGGTGATTGAATAACCCTTCACCGGATAGATCGGCAGATCGACGCCGACCTGTCGCGCGAGCTTGGGGCTGTAGCTGCCCAGCGCGAGCACATAGCGGTCGCCTGTGACGATGCCCATGGAGGTGCGAACGCCGGTCACCGCGCCACCGTCCACTTCGAGCCCGTCTATGCTCACGCCATAGCGGAACACGACGCCGAGTTCAGCGGCCATTTCGGCAAGGCGCTTAGTGAAGATGTGGCAATCGCCGGTCTCGTCGCCGGGCAGGCGCAGGCCGCCGGCAATATCGGCCGGGGAGTTACCCAGCCCCGGTTCGGCGGCGATGCAGCCGGCACGGTCGAGCACCTCATAAGCGACGCCATATTCGTCGAGCACCTCGATATCCTTATGGGCGCCATCGACCTGTTTCTGGGTGCGAAACAGTTGCAGCGTGCCCTGCGTGCGTTCGTCGTATTTAATGCCGGTGTCGGCGCGCAGCGCTACCATGACGTCGCGGCTATATTCAGCGACGCGGACCATGCGCGCCTTGTTGATCGCGTAGCGCGACACGGTGCAGTTGGTCAGCATCTGCAACACCCAGCGCACCATATAGGGGTCGAGCGTTGGCTTCACGATCAAGGGCGGGTGTCGCATCATCAGCCATTTGATGGCCTTTTGCGGAATGCCAGGCCCGGCCCAGGGCGATGCATAGCCGGGCGAAATTTCACCGGCATTGGCAAAGCTGGTTTCGAGCGCCACGCCGGGCTGCCGCTCGATGACCTCAACCTCGTGGCCAGCCTTGGCCAGATAATAGGCCGAGGTAACCCCAACGACGCCGCCGCCCAGAATGATGACCTTCAAGCTTCCGCCTCCATGCCGGTGAACTAGCCGGATGATGTCTCAGAGCACCAACCGTGTCGCCGAACTTTATGACATGGGTGCCGCGCGCCGGCATTCCACAACTATCTCCGACACTATCCGAGATAGCGCCGCATATTCATTCACAAGCCTGTCAGGCGGTCATGGCGCCAATTTCAAGCGCTTCGGCGCCGCCCATGGCGTGCATCTGCGTCAGGCTGGTATTGTCCAGAACGTCGGCGATGGCGTTGCGCACGTCGAGCATCAGATGGCGGATCTGGCAGGTCGCCACATCGCAATCTGTGCAGGGCTGGTAGCGGGTCTTGCTGGCACAGGGGATCGGGGCCAGCGGGCCATCGAGCACACGCACGACATGGCCGATCTTGATTTCGTCAGCCGGGCGCGCGAGGCAATAGCCGCCGGTCTTGCCCTTGCGGCTTTGCACGAAGCCGGCATTGCGCAGCTCAGCCAGGATCGCGTCGAGAAACTTCTTGGGAATATTGTTGGTGCGGGCCACTTCGCCGACGAAGGCGAGCTGGCCTGGCGCGAGCTCCGACAAAGCCGAGAGCGCCTTAAGGCCGTATTTGCCTTTTTTGGTGAGCATGACGTCGTGCGATCCCGGATGTCTGCCCACTTTAGGCAGTCAGTTCCCGAATGCAAATAATGTCTAGAAAAGTTCTAAACAAGAGCAAATTTTGCCAACGCCCGAGCCATGCAGGCTCGGCACGATTACCGTGGGTTGGCTCATGGTACTTAGGGGGTGTATCGGCTCACGAAGGAATATGGTCGCGTGGCCGCGCGCTCGATTGGATCTGGTTCCCACGACTTACCATTGAGATAACAGGCATCCTGTTCGGCCCGGCTGAGCGGGACGGCACCGAGCGCTGCATCGGGCGAGCCACCGAAAAAGCCGGTCTTGTATGGCGCTTCGTCAGCACCTGTTCGTGTGCCGAAATCGGGCGCGAAAATTCCAAAGAAAGGAACGACCATGGTCTTAACTCCTCTGTAGCTGGCTAAAGGCCTGCCAGGTTTCGATAGCTGCCGTGCCAATAGAGCAGCGGGGCAACGTCGTTGGACGTCTCGACCGAACGGACGCGACCGAGCAGGATGGCGTGTGAATGGCGCTCGATGGCCTCGTCGAGATCGCAATCGATGACCGAGACTGCGCCAGCAAGGCCAAGCGTGCCGCTGCCGAGGCGATCCCACTCCCAACCCACATAGCGGTCATTGCCCTTGATGCCACCGCGACCGGCAAAGCGGTCGGCGACATCGGACTGCCCATCGGCCAAAATGTTGACGGCAAACGAGCCTGCTTCGAGCACCGCCGCCCAGGACGACGAGGCCTTGTTCAGGCTGACCAGGATGGTCGGGGGATCGATTGAAAACGACGAAACCGAAGTGGCGGTAAAGCCGGTGCGAGCTTGCCCGGTGCCAACGGTAATGACGCTGACGGCGCCTGCCAGACGTCCCATGGCATGCTTGAAAGCTGGCACGTCGACGCTTGGTTGATGGCTGGGCATGTAATTCGCAAGATCGATAATCGACACGTATAGCCTCCTGTCACGATGGACCGTCAGGGCGTCACGACTGTCATCAGCCTAGATTGCAGTTGGCGGCTAGGGGAGAGGCCCAGCGAGCACAGTTTTTTCAAGTTGTGCGGGAGCGGGGTATTTATATCTACTAGGTTAGTAGACTTAAGCCCTGGGCGCGAGTGGCTGGGTGCTCAGCGCCTGCTCAGGTCATGGCTAAAGCTGGCCACTGATCGCCTCGGGCCTAGCCGATCTCATCACCGGCCCCCGCTCCGACACAGGCTTTCCGGATTGGGCTGCCGGCGAACATCAGAAGGGTGACGCTGAGGCCGGAATTATCCGCGGCTTTCCGCCTGTAGCTTGCGCCAACGTGCGAGGCGGTCGGGGTCAAGTGTGCCGGCCGCTACAGCCGCAAGCACGGCGCAGCCAGGCTCATGATCATGCGTGCAGTTGCGAAACTTACAGTTCGGCGCCAGTTCGGTGATCTCGGCGAACAGAATATCGAGGCCCTGCCCAAGGTCTTTCATGTTGAGGCTTCGGACGCCGGGCGTATCGATCACCCAACCGCCGCCAGCCATCGCATGCAGCGATCGGGCGGTGGTAGTGTGGCGGCCCTTGGAATCGCTCTCGCGCACGCCGCCCGTCTGCTGTGTTCCACCGCCCACAAGGGTGTTCACCAGCGTCGACTTGCCGACACCCGATGAGCCGATAACCGCCACCGTCGCCCCCGGTCCACACCAGGGCTGCAAAGCGGTTGCCGCTTCGGCCGATCGGGCATTGACCAGCACCACTGCCAAGCCGCGCTGCAACCCAGCGGCCTGCCGCTCGAAATCCTGCGCATCATCGGCAAGATCCGCCTTGGTCAAAACCACGACTGGATTGGTCCCCGCATCGTTGGCAAAAGCCAGATAGCGCTCGAGCCGCGCCAGATTGAAGTCGCCATTGCAAGAAGCGACGATGAATAGCGTATCGACATTGGCCGCAACGAGCTGCGGCGGCCGCTTGCCCTCGGCGGCACGCTGCAACAGCGTCCTGCGATCCAAGCGTCGATGCAGCATCCAGGTCAGCGGATCTGCCAGTACCCAGTCACCCACCGCAAATTCTGCGGTATCGGTGCGCGCGGGCAGATCGATGTCGAACTGATCGGGGCCAACAAGACCAGTCAAACGCGCGCGATGCACCCCATCGACCCGCAGCGCCGAAAGCTCGGCTTCGCCATCCGCAAGCTGGTCCTCGAAAAAGCTGTCCCAGCCGAGTTGCCCCAAAAAGCCGGAGTGCTCAGCCATCAAGCTTTGACCCGCAAACCTGCACCCGACGGCCGATCGGCACCCGCAATAACAACTATTCCTCGCCCGCGCTCTGGTCGGGAACTTCGTCTTCGGTCTTTGCCTCGGCCGGCTTCGCCTTGGCCGCAGCGCGCTCAGCGTTCTTCAGCTTCTTAAGCCGATCGCGT
>JAQGKG010000464.1 GCA_028290245.1 Devosia sp.
CCCGCTCGGCCGAGTTCGTAAAAGTGCTGGAAAACGTCGCGATCCCATACTTGGGCGGCGAAGAGATTACGATCTGGGTCGGTTTCGATACGCGCGGGTAAACGACCAGACAACATTGCATTGAAAAGGCCCGCGAAGCGATCCGCGGGCCTTTTTGTTTTTACCTAATTCAGCCAAATCCACCGTGCAGCACCTCCCCCTTGATGGGGGAGGCTGGGTGGGGGTGTGGTTTAGGCGAGATACTGGGGCCAAACACCGCCCTCCCTAGCCCTCCCCTCAAGGGGGAGGGTACAGATCGCGTTACTCTGCGGCCTTCATCGCTTCCACGCGCCGTTCCCACTTCAAAATCGGCGACCGTGTGGGCGCCTATTTCAGCAAGGTCCAATTCGGCAAGCAGGGTGAGCCGAAAAATGCTGCGGCCTACTCTGCGGGCTTCATCGCTTCCACCGGCCGTTCCCATTTCAGGATCGGCGATCGTGCAGCACGCGTTTCATCCAGCCGGCGGCGTGGGGCGTTCATTGGCGCTGAGGTAAACCGCTGGCTGTTGCCGGACTTGGCATCCAGCGCCAGCTCTTCCATCACGTCGCAGAAGCGGTCCAGGGTCTGCTTGCTTTCGCTTTCGGTCGGCTCGATCAGCATGGCGCCATGGACGACCAAGGGGAAATACATGGTCATCGGGTGGAAGCCTTCGTCGATCAGCGCCTTGGCGAAGTCCAGCGTGGTGACGCCGGTACCAGCGAGGAACGTGTCGTCGAACAGCGCCTCATGCATGGTTGGATAGTCGTTGAACGGCACCGAGAAGACGTGGCTCAGGCGCGCCTTGATGTAATTGGCATTCAGCACCGCATCCTGCGCCGCCTGGGCCAAGCCGTCGCCACCGTGGCTGAGCATATAGGTCAGCGCGCGCACATACATGCCCATCTGCCCCTGGAAGGCCGTGATGCGGCCCAAGGACTCGCCGGTCTCATGCTCAACCAACTCAAGACCGTTGTCGCCCTTGCGAACGAAGGGTACCGGCGCGAATGGCGCCAGCGCTGCCGATAGGACGACAGGGCCGGCGCCCGGACCGCCGCCGCCATGTGGCGTCGAGAAGGTTTTGTGCAGGTTGATATGCATGGCGTCGATGCCGAGATCGCCCGGACGGACCACACCCATGATGGCGTTGAAATTGGCGCCATCGCAGTAGAAGAACGCCCCGGCCGCATGCACGGCTTCGGCGATCTCGATCACCTGTGGCTCGAACAGCCCGCAGGTATTCGGGTTGGTCAGCATGATCGCCGCCACTTCTGGCGACAGCGCATCCTTGACCGCCTGCACATCGACGGTGCCGTCGGTGCGGGCGGGGATCGGCTTGACGGAATAGCCGAGGAAGGCCGCCGTTGCCGGGTTGGTACCATGGGCGCTTTCCGGCACCAGCACGATCGTGCGGTGGCCCTGGCCTGCGGCAGTCTGTGCCGCTTTGATCGCCATCATTCCCAGCAACTCGCCATGTGCGCCTGCCTTGGGCGTCAGCGCCACGGCAGCGGTATTGGTGAGAGTCATCAGCCAGTGTGAGAGCTCGTTCATCAGCTCCAGCGCGCCCTGCACGGTCGAGACCGGCTGCAGCGGGTGGATATCGGAGAAGCCGGGCAGGCGGGCCATCTTCTCGTTGAGGCGCGGATTGTGCTTCATAGTGCACGACCCGAGCGGATACATGCCGCTGTCGATCGAGTGGTTCAAACGCGACAGGCGCACATAGTGGCGCATCGCCTCGGGCTCGGTCAGGCCGGCGAGATCCAGCGGCGTCTTGCGCTCGAAACCGCCGAGACGATCCATGGTGATGGTCACATCTGGCAGGTCGACGCCCGAGTGCTCGGTATCGCCGATCTCGAACAGCAGCGGTTCATTTGGCAGCAGCGACGAGCCGGAGGTCGAGGAGAAGCCCGAAGTGCCCACGCCGGTGGGGCGGCCTTGATTGTTCATGCTCATGCGAGTTCCTCCGAAAGAGCGGCGCAGAGCGCCGATATATCGGCATCGGTGGTGAGTTCGGTGGCGGCCAGCACGATCAGGTTGGCAACCGACGGGTCGCTTGGCTCCAGCCGGCTGACCGGCACGCCGCCGAGAATGCCGCGGGCGGCCAGACGCTCGATCAACTCTGCCGCAGGCTGGGACGTGCGGATGGTCATCTCGTTGAAGAAGGTGTCATTCAGCACTTCGACGCCCGGCACGGCAGCCAGTGCATCGGCCAGCTTGCAGGCATGGGCATGGTTGAGGCGGGCGAGGCGGGTGAAGCCGGCCTCGCCCAGCAGACCCATGTGGATCGAGAAGGCGAGGGCGCAGAGCCCCGAATTGGTGCAGATGTTGCTCGTCGCCTTTTCGCGGCGAATATGCTGCTCGCGGGTCGATAGCGTCAGCACGAAGCCGCGCTGGCCTTCGGCGTCGACGGTTTCGCCACACAGGCGCCCGGGCATCTGGCGGATGAATTCCTTGCGGGTTGCCATCAGGCCGAGATAGGGGCCGCCGAAGTTCAGCGCATTGCCGATCGACTGGCCCTCGGCCACCACGATATCAGCACCGAGCGCGCCGGGAGCCTCGAGCAGGCCGAGCGAGACGACTTCGGTGATCACCACGATCAGCAGCGCGCCCTTGGCATGGGCAGCGTCGGCCGCAGCCTTCATGTTGCGCAGGTGGCCGTAAAAGTCCGGCGTCTGGATCACGATAGCGGCGGTATGCTCATCGATATGATCGAGAATGTCGCCTTGACCGTCCGGAGAGGCCGACAGGCATTCGAGATCGGCGTCGTCCTTGAGATAGGCCTTTACCACATCGCGATAATGCGGATGCAGCCCACCCGACAGGACGATCTTGTTGCGCTTGGTCAGGCGACGCGCCATCAGCACGGCTTCAGCGGTGCCGGTCGAGCCGTCGTAGAGGCTGGCGTTGGCCACATCCATGCCGGTGAGCTTGGCCACCTGGGTCTGGAATTCGAACAGCATCTGCAGGGTGCCCTGCGAAATTTCCGGCTGATACGGCGTATAGGCGGTGAGCCATTCCGACCGCTGGATCAGGTGATCGACGGTGGCCGGCACATGGTGGCGATAGGCGCCCGCACCAACGAAAAACGGGCCATCGGCACCGGCATGGTTCTTGGCCGACAGTGCCTTCAAATGCGCTTCGACGAGAAATTCGGGGCTATGGGCGGGCAAGCCGAGATCGAAGGTCTTCAGCGCCTTGGCGGGCACGGCACTGAACAAGGCATCGATATTGGCCGCACCGATGACGCCAAGCATCTCGGCGCGTTCGGCTTCGGAATGAGGAAGATAGCGCATGGTTATTCGGGTTCCAGTTTGTGGCTAGAACCCCCTCCCTTCCCTCCCCTCAAGGGGGAGGGTGAAAGCTGCGTGTTTGGCTAAATGGTGCCAGATCCACTGCGGCAACCCTCCCCCTTGAGGGGAGGGCAGGGAGGGGGGCTTGCTAAAGCGTCAGCTCGGCGTAAGCGTCGGAATCGAGCAGGCCGTCGAGTTCGGCGGCGTCGGCGATGGCGATCTTGTAGATCCAGCCGCCGGCTTCGGGATCGGCATTGATCAGGCCGGGGTTGCCGGTCAGCTCGTCATTGATCTCGGTGACGGTGCCCGAGACAGGCGCGTAAATCTCGGAGGCCGCTTTCACGGACTCGACGACGGCCGCCTCATCACCCTTCTTGAGCACTTTGCCAACGGCCGGCAGTTCGACGAAGACGATGTCGCCCAGCGCTTCCTGCGCGAAGGGGGTGATGCCGACGATGCCGGTCGAACCTTCGACGCGAATATATTCGTGGTCAGGAGTGAACTTGGTGGTCATGGCAGGTCTCTCAACTGGCTTTGGGCTTGCGGAAATAACGATGTGGCACGAATGGCGTGGGCACGACCTCGGCCGGCTGGGCGCGGCCGCGCACCGACACCTGCAGCTTGCTGCCGTGTTCGGCATAGGCGGGCGGCACGAAACCGAGGGCGATGGCCTTGCCCAGCGATGGCGCGAAGCCGCCGCTGGTGACGACGCCGATGGCGGTGCCGGAGGCGTCGAGAATCTCTGCGCCTTCGCGGGCAGGGGCGCCGTCGACGATCAGGCCGACGCGGATGCGGGACAGTGCACCCTCGCGTTCGGCAAGAATGCGCGCGGCGCCGGGAAAGTCAGCGGCCTCGCGGCGGCGCTTGGACACGGCAAAGCCGAGATCGGCTTCGGTGGGGGAGATGGTCTCGTCGAGGTCGTGGCCATAAAGCGGTAGCCCGGCTTCGAGGCGGAGACTATCGCGGGCGCCAAGGCCGATCGGCTTGACGCGGTCGTCGGCCAGCAGGGCGTCCCAAAGCTCAGGCGCATTGGCGTTAGGAACGAGAATTTCAAAGCCGTCCTCGCCGGTGTAACCGGAACGGGCGACGATGATCTGCTGGTCAGCAAAATCGAAAGCTGCGTATTGCATGAAGCCGAGCTGTTCGGCGCCAGGCGCCAGTGCGGACATTACTGCGACGGCTTCTGGGCCCTGCAGCGCCAGCAGCGCATTGTCGCCATCGGCGCGGGTGAGCTTGGCCTTGTCGCCGGCAGCAGCCTCGATGCGGGCAAAGTCGCCGTCTTTGGTGCCGGCGTTGACCACGATGTAGAGGGCGCCACCATCAACAGGCGACCGACCGACCATCAAGTCATCGATGGTGCCGCCTGTTTCGTTGAGCAGCAGGGTGTAGCGAATCTGGCCGGGCTTGAGGCCGGCAATGTCACCACAGATCAGCGGCTCGATGATCGCCGCCACCGCTGCGTGATCCGCTTCGGCGTCGCCGCTCGGATTATTGAGCAGCAGAAAACTTGGCCCCATATGCGAAACATCGAACAGCCCCGCATGCTCACGGCACCATTTGTGCTCGGTCATGATGCCCGACGGGTACTGCACGGGGAGCGAATAGCCGCCGAACGGCACCATGCGGCCATTGGCGTTCATATGCCGTTCATATAGCGGCGTAGTCTTGAGGTTTTCGGCTGAGGTTTCGGCCATCAACACATCCCGGATTTAAGAACAAGGCGACACGACTACACTCGCCCTGCGGCGAATTCCGTGCCCCCTCTGTCCTCGACACCTGAGAGATTTCCCAGCTGAGCGCTGGTTGCTCCTTCGGTGGGACCGTGCAATGCGCCGGTCCGCTTTCCAGAGTTTTCGGCCGACTGCGGTCCGTTTGCCTGAGAGTTTCCGGGGCGGTTGCTCCTTCGGCGCTGGAGTAAATCCAGTCTCTCCCGCAGTCGTCGGCACCATGGTGGAGAAACCGCGGGAGGTCAATCTCGACCATTATGGCACAAACAAAAAGGCGGGCATAATGCCCGCCTTTGCATTCAGATTTGTTGCACGCCTCAGTTCAGGCGGTTGCTCACGTCGGCGATGGCCTTGTCGACAACGGTGCCACCCTTCTTGCCCATTTCGTCGGTGAGGACGAGGCGGGCGGCTTCGATGGCGACGTCGGCGGAGCGGGCACGAACTTCAGCAATTGCCTGGGCTTCGGCCTGAGCGATCTTGTCTTCGACGGCCTTGGTGCGGCGGGTCACTAACTCGGCAAGCGATGCCTGGGCTTCGGCGGTGAGGCGAACGGCCTCTTCCTTGGCGGCGGCGATGATGCCTTCGGCTTCGCTCTCGGCGGCGACGCGCTTCTGCTCATACTCGACAAGCAGGGCAGCGGCTTCTTCGCGCAGTGTCTTGGCCTGGGCCAGGTCGTCGGCGATCTTCTTGATCTGGCCGTCGAGCATCTTGGCTACAATCTTGGGAATGCCAAAATACAGCGCGATCGCAAGGAAAATGACGAGGGCGGCGAAGGCGTAAAAGCTATTGTCCATCCATTCCATGACGGCTTACTCCTTCGATGCCTTGGCGACGGCAGCGCGGATGCTGTCGGTCGGAATGTCGCCGATAAGCTGCGTCACCACCGTCTGGGCGGTGTCAGCAGCGATTTCGTCGACATGGGTGAGGGCTTCGGTCTTGGTAGCCGAAATGCGCGCCTCGGCGGCGGTGACCTTGGAGGTCAGATCGGCCTCGACGGCGCTACGCTTGGCAGCCAGGTCGGACTGGATCGATTCGCGGGTCGTATTGGCAATGCCCTGAGCCTTGGACTTGGCCTCGGCCAGCGCAGCTTCATAAGCAGCAATGGCGGCGTCGGTCTTTTCGCGCGAGGCGTCGGCTGCCGCGAGATCGGCATCGATGAGCGCCTTTCGGTTCTCGAGGATACCGCCAATGCGGGGCAGGGCCACACGGCTCATCAGCAGATAGAGCAAAGCGAAGGTAATGGTGAGCCACAGCAATTGGCTGGGGAAAGTCGCCGGATCGAAGGGTGGGAAAACGCCCGACCCATGATCTTCGGAAGCGGCGGTCGTAGCGTGGGTGCCGGCCGTTGGGTCGTCCTGACCCGTCAGGCCTACAACCGGCTCGCCGTGAGTGGCGTCGGTCGCGTTGTCGAGGTTTTCCTCGGTCGGCGTTACCGCCTCTTGAGCGAAAGCTTGCGTTACCATCAGGTGCGGTCCCGTTAAATCCGGTCAGCCGGCCGAGGGCCGGAAATATGCACGCAGCCGGGAATGTCCCGGCTGCGAAAACTATGCGATCGCGCCGGTATTAGGCGACGAACAGCAGGATCAGAGCAACCAGGAACGAGAAAATGCCCAGAGCTTCGGTCACGGCGAAGCCGAAGATCAGGTTCGAAAACTGGCTCGGAGCAGCCGACGGATTGCGCAGTGCGCCCGTCAGGAAGCTACCGAAGATGTTGGCCACGCCAATAGCGGCGCCAGCCATACCGAAACAAGCAATACCGGCACCGATGAACTTTGCGGCTTCAGCTTCCATTTTTTAGTCCTTTCAAGCGACTTTAAGCGGGGGTTCTGGCGGAACAGCCCGCCGTGACTTCGAGATTAGTGAGACGGGTGGATCGCGTCGTTGAGATACATGCAGGTCAGGACAGCGAAGACGTAGGCCTGAACCGCACCGACGAGAAATTCGAGGCCAGTCAGTGCAATGGCCATGATCAGCGGCAGCGCCGAACCAAGAATGCCGAGGAAACCCAGCGAGCTCATGGTGACGATGAAGCCGGTGAAGACTTTAAGCGTGATGTGACCGGCAAGCACGTTGCCGAACAGACGCACGGAAAGCGAGATCGGGCGGCTCATGAACGAGATGAACTCGATTGGCACCACGATGGGAAGAATGTAGCCGGGGATGCCGGAGGGCACGAACAGCTTGAGGAACTTCGGGCCGTTCTTGTAGAAGCCGTAGATAATCACGGTCAGGAACACGAGCATCGACAGCGCGAAGGTGACGATGATGTGGCTGGTGACGGTGAAGAAGTAAGGCACCATGCCGAGCATGTTGGCCGTCAGGATGAAGGCGAACAGGCAAAACACCAGCGGAAAGAACTTCATGCCCTGGGTGCCGGCCGCGCTTCGGACCATATTGGCCACGAATCCATAAAGTAGTTCGCTGACCAACTGCGCCCGGCCCGGAACGACGCGCTGCGCGCCGGTCGACAGGATCAGGTAAAGCGAAATGATCGCCACTGTCGCCACCATGAACAGCGACGAATTGGTGAAAGCGAAATGCAGGCCAGATCCCTCGGTGCCATCACCACCAACGGTGAATAGCGGGAACATGTCCTCGATGACAAACTGGTGGATCGGATCAGTACCGGCCAAGATAGAGCCCTCTAAGCGTCATCATTTGTCCGCCTCGTCTTCCATGTCTGGACCCATATCGGATCCTGGCGGAGGAGGCGAGGCTGCATTCATTTGCGCCACCACACGGGTGACATTGAGTATTCCAGCGGCAAAGCCCACCATTAGCATGATGAGCAGTCCCCAGGGGCTGGTCCCCAGGCCAAGATCGATGAGGTAGCCGATAACGGCACCCACAAGGATTGCGGCGATGAATTCGGTGCCGATGCGCATGCCGCGCGCCATACCGCTCATCTCCGGGGAAGCTTCGCCCGAGGCTTTGTGATCCTCGATATCGCGTTCCCGCTTGGCCGAAGCGATACGCGATGCAAGATCGCGAGTCACCCCTTTGGTGCTGTCGGGCCGACCATCGGTATCTTGCGGTTTCGACATCCGCTCGCTCCCCTCGGCCGGCTTTACCCGGAAGTTTCCGGGACACCTTTTAAGTCGCGCGCAACATAGTGGTGGGGTCCGAGAGTGTCAAGACAACCTTAAACCACGTAACCCGTTGTTTTAAAATGTGAAAACAGCTTGTCGCAGGGGTGCGGCATGCTGTCCACCAGCGATGATGGCGAAGTCTGGGCAAAGGCGGGGAGATTCTGGCAATTTCGGCCGTGCCGTCAGACCGCTTCGAGGAAGCTGGCGGCGGTTGTCAGGTCCACCGAGACCAACTGGCTGACCCCTCGTTCGGCCATGGTGACGCCGAACAAGCGATCGACGCGGCTCATGGTGATCGGATTGTGGGTGATGACCATAAAACGCGTGTTGGTGCGCTGGCGCATGCTGTCGAGCAGGTTGCAGAAACGTTCGACATTGGCGTCGTCGAGCGGCGCGTCTACCTCGTCGAGCACGCAGATCGGCGCCGGATTGGTCAGGAACACTGCAAAGATCAGGCTCATGGCGGTGAGCGCCTGTTCGCCGCCCGAGAGCAGCGTCATGGTCTGCGGCTTTTTGCCGGGCGGACGGGCGATGATTTCGAGCCCGGCTTCCAGCGGATCGTCGCTTTCGACGAAGCTGAGCTCTGCCGTGCCGCCGCCGAACAGCGTGGTGAACAGCTCCTGGAAATGCGCGTTCACCTTGACGAACGCCTCGTTGAGCCGGGCGCGGCCCTCGCGGTTCAGCGACGAAATGCCGGTGCGCAGCTTGGCGATGGCCTCGACCAGATCGTTCTTGTCATTGACCATCAGGTCGAGCTTTTCCTGAACCTCGATGGCTTCCTTTTCGGCCGACAGGTTGACGCCGCCCAGCCGCTCGCGCTCGGCCTTGAGGCGATCGACCTTTTGTTCGGTGACGGCTTCGGCGGGCAGGGCGTCTTCGGGGCGGATGCCCGAAGCTTCCAGCGTCTTGCTGGCTGGAATATCCAGAGTTTCCTCGATCTGGCGCTCGATCTGCTGGCGCTGGGCGATGAAACCCTTGGCGCGTTCCTCGATCCGGGTGAGCTCGATCCGGGCATTGGCTAGGGCATCGCTGGCGGTTTTGAGCGCACGATCGGCGTCGCGCCAACTGGTCTGGGCGACGCTAAGGCTGTCGCTCGACGCCTTGTGTTCCATCTTGGCGGTTTCGATCTGGTCGTCGAGCTGGGAGCGGCGGGCGGCAAAGCCGTCGGGTGCCTGGTTTACGCTGGCCAGTTGTGCCGTGACTTCGGCGCTGCGCAGGTCGAGCGTCGCAAGCTGGGCCAGTGCCCCATCGCAGCGGCGCTGCCAGCTTTGGCTGTCGCGGGACAGTTGGGCCAGCCGGCTGTCGCGCATTCGGGCTGAAGTTTCAAAATTGCCGAGCTTGAGCCGGGCCTGATCGGCGCGGTCGCGGGCGGTAGTGAGGACCAACTGCTTGGACTCAGCGACGAGGGCCGCGTCGTCCTCGGTACCAGCTTCGGCCAAGGCGCGCTCGGCCTCGGTACGCGCCGCATCGGCTTCGGCAAGGCTGGTTGCCAGCCGCGCGCGGGCTTCTTCGAGGGCTGATTGCCGTGTGGTCAAATCGCCTATGGCACGCTGGGCCGAATCGACTTCGGAATGGGCGGCGCCGATGGAATGCTGTGCGGCGCGCCAGGCATCTCGGGCGCTGCGTTCGCTCTGGCGTGCGGCATCGAGCGCTGCTGAAAGTGCCTCGACATCGCGCTTCCAGTCATTGCGCTCACCCTTGCTGCGGGCGATTTCCTCGTCGAGTTCGGCAAGCCGATTGCGCTGGGCGAGGCGTTGCGCGGCGGCGCTTGGCGCATCGGCGGCTGCGATAAATCCATCCCAACGCCACAGCGCACCATCCAGCGTGACCAGCCGCTGGCCTGGTTTGAGCGCGTGCATCAGGCCGGGACCATCTGCTGCGTGGATCAAGCCGATCTGGTCGAGCCGGCGCTTTAATAGTGGACTGCCGGTGACATAACGCGACAGCGGTTCGGCGGCCTGGGGCAGGGCGGCATCATCGGTGTGATCGACTGGCACCGACCAATGCACAGGCGCGCCGGCGTCAGAACTGGCTTCCAGATCGTCGCCCAGCGCCGCGCCGAGCGCGGTTTCATAACCCGGTGCAACCTTGAGCTGATCGACGATGGCGGGCCACAGGCTGGCGCCGACATTGAGCATTTTGCCCAGCGTCGAGGCCTCGGCTTCAAGGCGATTTAGTGCAGCTTCGATTTCGGCGAGGCGCGGTCGGGTGGCATCGAGCTTGTCCTGCGCTGCGAGCGCGGTCTCTTCGGCAAACAGGGCAGTGCTTTCCGCCTCGGCAGTCATCACCTGTGCCGTCTCAAGGGCCGCGCGACGCAGGCTGAGCGTTTCGTCGGCATCGAGGCGATCGGTAACCGTCCGGGCCTCCTGCTCGACTTCGGCAATCTGCTGCGTCAGCCGGTGAATGCGGGCCTCGGCATTCTCTGCCGAGCGCATCGCCTGCATGCGGCGCGCGCGGACTTGCGCCAGCGTATCGGCAGCGGCTCGAGCCTCTGCTTCGGCTACATCGACGGCTGCACGCGCTGTGTCGGCTTCGCTGCGAGCGCGGTCGAATTCGCCCTGCGCCGCCTCGCCTTCGTCGGCCAGGCGTTCCTGTTCCTCGACATAGGCTTCCAGCGTCGTCTCGGCTTCGGCCACCAGTTCGCGCTCACGCTCGCCATCGGCGAGGAGCTGGCGAATACGGTCTTCCAGCTCGGCCCGGCGCTGACCGGCGCGACGGGATTCCTCCGCCAGTTGCTCGGAGAGAATAGTGTAGCGCTGCAGCACCGCGCCGGTTACCGCCTCGCGGTCGCGCAACGGTTGTAGTGCGGCGTCGGCGGCTTCGAGCTTTTTCTGCGCCTCAAATTCCAGATGAGTCGCATCGGCCAGCGCTCGGACCAAAACGCCTTGTTGCGCCTCGGTCTCCTTCTCAGCAAAGCGGGCGGCGACCCAGCGGATATGATAAAGCGTTGCTTCGGCGCGGCGGATGTCACCGGACAGCGAGCGATAGCGGGTGGCGAGGCGCGCCTGACGCTTCAGGGTTTCGAGCTGGGTATCGACCTGCGCGATAATGTCATCGACGCGTTCGAGATTGCTCTCTGCAGCACGCAACCGCAGTTCGGCCTCATGGCGGCGCGAGTGCAGTCCCGAAATGCCCGCGGCTTCTTCGAGCAGGGCGCGGCGGGCGGTTGGCTTGGCAGAGATCAAATCGCCGATCTGACCTTGGCGCACCATGGCGGGCGAATGGGCGCCGGTAGAGGCATCGGCAAACAGCAATTGCACGTCGCGGGCGCGCACTTCCTTGCCGTTAACGCGATAGACAGAGCCGGATTCGCGCTCGATGCGGCGGGTGACTTCGAGCACATCGGCATTGTTCAGCGCGGCAGGCGCGGTGCGGTCTGAATTGTCGAGGACGAGGGTGACTTCGGCCGAATTGCGTGCGGGACGGGTGCCCGAGCCGGAAAAGATCACGTCATCCATGCCCGAGGCGCGCATGGCCTTATATGAGCTTTCGCCCATTACCCAGCGCATCGCTTCGACGAGATTGGACTTGCCGCAGCCATTGGGCCCGACGATGCCGGTCAGGCCGGGCTCCATGACCAGGGTCATTTCGTCGGAGAACGACTTAAAGCCGTGCAGCTTGAGGCGGAAGAATTTCATGGCAGCGCCACGGAGATGGCGCTGCCGAGGGTATCTTTACGGAGCTGCAGGCGCAGCCGGAGCCATGGTGCCGCCCGCAGCCGGATCGGCTGGAGCCATTGCGCCGCCAGCGGGCGGAGCGACTTCGGTTGCTGGAGCCGGCGTGGTGACAGCGGGTGTTTCTGCGGGAGTGACGGCAGCAGGCGCGACAGCCGCTGGAGTTGCCGGAGTGCTGGCCACGAAATCGGCAGGCACAAGCGGATCGATTTCAGCAGCGAGCTGTTCGAGCGTCTTGTCACCGCTGAGGGTCTTGCCATTGACATAGAATGTCGGAGTGCCTGCCAGACCAAATTCGCCGAGCGCTTGTTCGCGCACGGCTTCCATCCCGGTGAACAGGGCCTGATTCGTCAATGCGGCGTCGAAAGTTTCCTGGGTAAAGCCCAATTGCTTGGCAATTTCGAGGATCGCGTCACGCGGGGTCTGCGAAGCAGCCCAGGTGTTCTGCGTCTTGAAATAGGTCGCGACGACGTTGTGATAATTGGTTGGGCCGGAGGCTTCGGCCAGCATGAACACGGCCGCATCGAGTACATTGCGCACGAATGGGCGGGTGATCAGCTTGACCTTGCCACTGTTGACATAGGCTTCGATGAAGCCCGGCAGCACGTTGTTGGAGAAGTCAGCGCAGTGCGGGCAGGTCGG
>JAQGKG010000477.1 GCA_028290245.1 Devosia sp.
GCCGCTGTTGGCGTTGGCGTTGGCGTTGGCGTTGGCGTTGGCGTTGGCGTTGGTGGAACTTCGGCCACTGGTAGCGGGGTCGCCAGCACTTTCACTTGAACCATTTTCAGCGGCGCGACCTTCGTTATCGGCGGGCGTGTCCGTGGTTCCATTGACCACCCGCTGTCCGTCAAAAGTAAAAACGGCGACGGAGCCGCCACCTGTGACAGTGAGGGGTTCGGCCTTTGAGACTTCAGCTTCCTGCCCAGGCACCACATCGACGACCAGATCGTTCAGGCCGTCCTGAACTTGCACAACACCCCGGTCTACAGTGACCTGTGAAGCGCTTTGGCTCACCGAAACCGTGAATTTGGTGCCTTTGACGACCGCTGCCAGAAAAGGAGTCTGGATCGAGAAATGCTGGACGTTGCGGCGCTGCACGTCCACGCTCAACAGGCCAGACTCCTGCTCGATACTGGTGATGTTCCCGACACCTTCGTGCAACAGAATTTGCGTGCCCGGTGCCAGTTCAACGGTTTCTGCCCCGCGGATCAGGCCCACCCGACCATCAGCGCCGGTCTTGAGGCTTTGGCCATCGTCGATTACGGCCCCTCGCTCTAGTGGCGTCCATTTTCCGCCGGCAAAGTGTTCCGCGGTTCCGCGCACCCGGTCGACCATCCAGCCCTCGGCGTGACAGGGCAATACCAGTGTGGCGAACAGCGCCACTTGAGCAACAATCTTGAACATGAGCTTTCCATCCGCATTCTCGCGTATGAAAGCATCGGTCGGCCCGCTTACCAAATCCCTACCGGGAAAACTGCAAAACACTGACGACCGCAACATCTTTACAAGCGCAGTGAAGAGAGTGTTAGCGCAACCTTACAGGAAGATTACAAGACGCCAAGGCAGTTTTTAATGAGATATATCAGTAGTTTAGTGAAACCAACAATCCGCATCCTCGTTGTTGCTGCTGTGCAACCCTGGAGGCTAATATGCCAATCGAGCGAGAGACTATTGTAGAGCGTGCTCCGAGCGAAACGGTGGTGGTTGAAAGCGGCAGTCCGTTCCGCATCGTCGGCATCATTCTTGCCCTCGTAGTAGCAGCCCTGCTTTTGCTCTGGCTGGTCAGTGGCGGCATTTCGAGCAATGGCGACGCGATCAACGTCGATCTGCCCAATGTCACCGTAACCCAATAATCGCGATGACACTAAACCCGCGCACGCGGCGCATACGGGCAGTTACTGCAAGGGTCGTGACCATCGCGACCCTCGCAATCATACTGTTCATGCCCAAGATCGAACCGGACGCGTTTAGCGCGCCCACTGTCATGAGTTTCGCCGTTGCCATGGTTCAGTCCCAGGCTCTGGACTGAACATCAGGCACTCCGGCTTGCGGAATAACGGAGATAGAGATGGTCACGCTATTACTTGTATCGGCCTTCATGCTTGCGCTTTGCACCGCCGCGGCTGGCCTTATTGCCAGCGCACAGAACAATGCCGACGCAAACGAGGCCGCACTGAGCGACAATGTTGGCGCAGACCTGCAGGTCTAGCCGGATAGCGATGCCGTAGCTTGTGCCAACGGCAGGACAATGGTCACCACAAGTCCACCGATCTGGGCGCGGTCATAGGTGATCGCCCCGTTGTTGATTTCGAGGATTTCTGCAGCAATCGCCAACCCAAGCCCGGACCCTGGCAGCGTCTGGTCAAGCCGAAGTCCCCTGGTGCCCAGGGACTTGAGCTGATCATCGGGAATGCCGGGCCCATCGTCGCAGATTTCCAGAACAGCCTTGTCCGCCTCGCGTCTGGTCCTGATGATTACTCGGCTGACCGCCCACTTTGAGGCGTTTTCGAGCGTCATTCCGACCAGTTCCATGAGGTCCTGTCGATGCAAGTCCACCCAGCAGTCGTCGCTGAGTTCAGCGGCCCAGTGCAGGGTTTCCCCTCGACCAGTCTTCTTAAGCACCGTCAATGTGCGGAGCACCGAGGTATTGAGAGATGACCGCGATGAGTGGGCAGTGGTCCGCACCCGCAGTGCAGCCAGCCGCATCTGGTAATCGACCCGTTCAGACATTTCGAAGCTGAGTTGCTGCAGCAATTCGGCTTCTTCCTTGCTGCCTTTTTCGGCAAGTCGCTCCGCAATGCCATGCAATACCGCCAGCGGTGTTTTGAGCCCGTGCGCAAGGTCCGCGGCCCGGGACCGAGCGCGATCCATCATGACCTCTCGAGCGTCGAGCAGGTCGTTGACTTCATTGACCAGTGGGCCAAGCTCGGTTGGAAAGGGACCTTCGAGACGACCAGCCTCGCCGCGCCGGACGGCCTCAAGGGCAACTTTGACGCGGCTGATCGGCGATAGCCCCAATTTGATCTGCAGCCATGCAGCAAGAATGATCAATGCACCCAATAGCAGCAGCACCTGGGTCGCTTCACGCCCGAACCGCTGTGTTGCCTCAAGGATCGGGCCATGGTCCTGGGCCACGCTAACGCGATAGGTTCGGGGTCCCGAAGGGCCGGCTATTTCCAGGCTGCGGGTCAGGATAATGAGGCGCCGGCCGTCTGGACCCAGGCCGTGATAGATGCCCTCACCCCTATTCGGCGCTTCGATGACAAAGTCCCACAGGGAACGCGACCGGGCGATCTGCCCGTTATCGACAGCCTCCACCTGCCAATAACGTCCCCCAAATGGCGTGGCGTATCGGGGATCCGGCAGAGGCGCACTCAGGCTGGGCACATCGCTCGACGGTGTGATGACCGCGGCTAGCCGACCAATGGTGGCATCAAGGTCCTGGCGCGTCGAGCTCTCGATATTAGCGCTGAACAGGTATTGCAGGGCAAAGCCTGCGACCACTAGGGACGCCAACACCCAGATAATGGCTAGCCCCATCATGCGCAGCCGCAATGAGTAGAGGCTCAATATCCGTCACCCAATGCATAGCCAAAGCCGCGCCGCGTCTTGATTACGTCAGCACCCAGGCGTTTTCGCACGCGGGCGACCAGCACCTCAACGGCGTTGGATTCTCGTTCAAAGTCCTGATTGTAGATGTGTTCCGTTATCTCGAGTTGCGAGATGACCCGTCCGCGCCGGTGCACTAAATAGGACACAAGCTTGAACTCTTGCGGCGTGAGGTCCATGGGCATGCCATCGATCGTCACTTCCATGGTGCGAAGATCGAGCAGGTATTTTCCGAAAACTATCCGAGAGGACGCCAGCCCGTTGGCGCGGCGGACCAGAGCGCGCAAGCGGGCGACAATCTCCTGAACGTGGAAAGGCTTGACCACGTAGTCGTCGGCACCCGCCTCTATGCCGTCAACGCGTTCCTCCCATTGTCCCCGGGCGGTCAGGATCAAGACCGGGGTCAGGCGGCCTGCGGCGCGCCAGCGCTTCAGAATGGTGAGGCCATCGATCTGCGGCAGCCCCAGATCAAGAATTATTGCATCATAGACTTCGGTGTCTCCTCGAAACCAGGCGACCTCGCCGTCTCTTTCTCGCTCGACGCCGAAGCCCGCCTTAGTCAGCGATGTCGTCAGCGTTTCGGCAATCCTGTCGTCATCCTCGGCCACCAGTATGCGCATCTATTGCTCCACATGCTGGCCCGAGAGGGCGTAATAATATTCCGTGCTGACTTTGCCCGTTGGCGTCAGCACTGTCACTGCATAGAGCAGAAAGCCACGCACCTGCTGCAACTCGGCGTTGATGACCTCGCCGCCGGTCCGGCTCCTGATATCGGGAAGGATTGTCGACAAGGCCACTGCCCTCCCGGACTCCACCGCCGCCAAAACATCGCTTTCCGATAGCTCGGGACTGGCTGCTGGAACGCTGGGCGCGTTGGGTGTTTCGCTGGATGGCGAGGTTGTCACCGTTCCGATGCCCGGGGCAGCATCGCCTGTACCGTTTTGGCCAGCATTGCCAATGCCTTGAGAGCCACCGTTGTTCCCGTTGCCATTGCCGCCGGCGTTGGAATTGCCATTCGCCTCAGAAGCGCTATTGCCGTTTCCGCCGGCATTTTCGTTTGCGTTACCACCGGCATTGCCATTGCCGTTACCACCGGCGTTGCCGTTGTCGTTGCCCTGGCCGTTTTCACTGCCTTGCCCGTTACCATTGCCATTGCCCTGCGCCCAGGTGGGTTCAGTGCCGACAAGTGCAAGGAATGCTAGGGTTGCAGCGATTGATCTGCGGTTCATGGCATCAACTCATAACTCTATGACGCTTACAAAACGCTGACAGGCGGCGTCACGGTTGCATCAGGGCGTCTGTGCTAGCTTTCGGTCGTTGGCGTCCGAGATCCCATGCTGTGTCCCGTTCGTCATTTCAGTGTTCGGCATCGACAAGTAACGCCCCCGTGTTGTCGATGCCGACATCTGCTCAATCAACATGTCGGAATGGTCGCATGATCCATGAGGATGCCGAAGCCTACCTTACCCGGTACCGGGCCCTGCTCAAGGCATGGACAATGGCGGTGGCCGGTTTTGCCGATGGAGACAGCGATATGATGTTTCATCAGCTCGAAACAGGGCAGAAAGAACTCGCTCGCATTGCCGAGGCATTTCCTGAGAAGAGCTATGACATCGACATGTTGATCAACTCGCGCAGCAGAAGCTGGGCTGGTTTCACTGCCGAACGCTTGCCCCGTCCGGCGCATCGACGTACTTAACCGATGCATTCGGAAGTTATCGGATCTGGCCTGTTATCTGTCTATCCCGGCTAACACGATGCATCCGAACGCACTTGGTGACAGGAGCTCAAGGGCTGCTTGGAACCGTCCTGCCGCAGATAACTGAGCTTTGACCCTCCGAGTATATCAGGTGGTACGCTTGGATAGCCGATGAATGCAATCGGCTATCGGGCACGCTCGAACTGCAGATCGGCGAGCGTGCAACCCTCAGCAGAACCAATGGTGAAGCCACTGCCAGTTCGAGTAACGGGGCAGGTCATCGGGAAGGTGGCGTTGCCAAGTGCGCCCGAGGGGTTGGACAGCACAAGTTCGGTATCACTCAGCGCATAAGTCCCCTCGACAGAACGTCCGTTGCGGCTGGTCAGCTTGAAAGCGTTGTCATTGCCCAGCGCGAGCACAAGCCCCTGAGCCGGACCAGATGTATTGACGACAAAGCTGCCTTGCTTGGCCGCATTATCGGCTTCGGCGCTCGTCTCTTTGATGCGCTGTTCCAGAGCCGAGAGTTCCTCTCCACGCGAGGTTATGCTCTGGGCAAGCTGCTCTACCTGGGGCTGCAGCTGATCGCGCTGGGACTGGTAGCCCTCGACCTCCTGGTTCAACTGGTCACGCCGTGCAGACAAGTCTGCAACTTGCCCCTGCAACGCGGACAACTCGCTGCCTGCGGTCTCAGTTTGGCTTGTTAGATCCGTGATCTGTGTCTGGGCGGCGGTGAGTTGTTCGCGTGCAGCCTGCAACTGGGACTGAGTTTCTGCGAGGGTGGCGGTGGCTGCTGCAGCTTCCTCGGTCAGTTGTGCCGCATTCGCTGTCGTTGAGGCCTCCTGTTCGCGAGCAGCTGCGACCCGCGCGCCTATGGCAGTCAATTGCTGGTTCGCCGCTTCGACTTGGGATGTGAGTTCTCCTTGCTGGGCGAGCAGCGAGTCAGTTTGCTTCTGCGCTTCGGCCTGTTCGGTCTTGCGCGTTTCCACCTCACCGCGCTGTGTTTCGAGAGCCGAAGTGACATTTGTCAGCTCATCTTGTCTTGCAGTCAGATCATTGTTGACGTTCGAAAGCGATGCAGTCGCTGCGGCGAGGTCTTGCTGCGCGCTCGCCAATTGTTCCTGCGTGTCGGCTAGGCTGCCCCCAGCGCTCTCGCGTTCAGCCAACCGAGCGGCGACGTCATCGCGCTCTGAGGTGAGTGTCGCGATAGTCTGTTGCTGCTGCCCCGCCTGGCTTGAGCCGTTGATCCAAGATGCCAGGAACGCAAGCCAACCAGCGGCTGCAACGATCAGAATGAATATGACGAGAGGTTCGCGCAGGCGTTGCGACAAGTTGCTCATTACAGGGTCCCCAAGATGCTCAGGCCACAACGCCAGTGCACCACAGGCGTTCCAAGCAGTGGACGTCAAGCCTTGGAATGCCGCAGCAACTCCCGTCGGCCTGGATTGGATTCAGGATGGCCGCGCAACTCAACCGCAAGGGGGCTGCTGCAATTTCTTGCCCCTTCACCATATCAAAGGTACCTATGGATGCAGAAATACTTGGCCAACGGTGAGATGGAATGGCTCCGTTTGCATTACGCCATACAGGTCATCAAGTGCATTCAGGATCCGGTCGAAGGGGACGGCGAGGATCAGCAGCGTGCCGGCCAGCAAAAGCTGCTAGCTTCTTCCACGACCTTGCTTGCAGAAGTCCTGTTTACGCCGTGGTAATGATCACCTGGTCGCGACCTGCGTTTTTAGCTTTGTACAACGCAGCATCTGCTTGGTTCAAAGCTTCTTCGATTTCGAGATCGAAGCGGCCATATCTGGCGACGCCTCCGATACTCATGCTGAGCATGCTTCCTTCGACTGTCCGGATGGTGTGCTGCTTGACCGCCTCACGTATACGGTTCGCCAGTATGTCCCCGTCGCGCAGACGACCCGTACGGGCGATGATCGCGAATTCCTCACCGCCAAGGCGACCGAGCAAATCGGTGCTTCTCAGGTTGGACTCGACGAGCTTCGTGAAGGCTTTCAATGCATCGTCACCCGCCGAGTGTCCAAATCGGTCGTTGATCGACTTGAAATGGTCGATGTCGAGCATCAGTACGACCGTCGCAGTGCCGGCGGGATGCTTCATGTGTAGGGTGTCATCGGCAAGGGCGAAAAACGCTCGCCGGTTCAGCACACCGGTCAGATCATCCGTTGTAGCCGCCTGATCCAGGGCTATCCGCAAAGCCTCGCGTGCGGCGTTCATGCACGCAACGGTCAAAGGTCCCAAGGCGACCAACGTGATCGCGAAGCGAACGGACATGATCTCCTCGGCGCCCACGCCAGCAACTCCTTTATAGATCATGTCGAGGAAAAAGACGCTCTGACACCAGACCGTGTAGAGGAGAACCAGGCCTACTGTGACAAAAACTGGATAAAGCATGGCCATCAGGATCAGGGCCGGTAGCGGAAAGACGAACGCGCCGGATCCGCTGATGAGGTGGCTGCCGTATCCAAGCAGAATTAGTAGAACAAACGCGAATAGCCGTTGGTAGCTGGCTTCCGTCCACGGCGTTGTAAATGTGGTCTGTGCCATCCGCCTTAGCAGCTGGCGAAAGTTGGCAGGGAAGGCGAGTACCAAGGGGATGAACGTTACATAGTTCGTCCACTCGTTTGAGAAGCAGAACATGAATGCGTTGGCATAGGGCACGCCGAACAACAAAGCCGAAACGTGCGACCCCATGATAGACGTGGCCGCCGCGGCAAGAACAGCGGCAAAGAATATTGCGAGGATCGACATTCCTCCCTTCAGACCCGTGGCTTGACTGCCTAAGCGCTTCAGAAAAATCGACGCTGTCAGAATGCCCGCAAAGTTAGAGCCGGTAAGCGAGAGCGCAGTGACCATGTCGTTACCGCTCGCGAGGTCGGCTACGACGAATCCGAAGACCGCAGCAACCCAGTTCAGCGGCGTGAACAGCGGCGGATATCGGAGGAAGATTGCCGCTGTCACTGCGTTAGCAGGCCAGAAGCCTGCCAAAAACCCAACCGGTCTTGTGGCAGCACCGAGTAGGCAAAGAGACGCCGTTAGCAGAAACACAATCAGCATTGTCCAGGTGAGCCGGACAATCGAAGTCATGACAGGGGCACTTAAGCTATCGTTCCGGATTACCTCAGTCATTAGCCAACGAGCACGCCATGTTGGCACCGGACGCCGTATACCTGCACGTCGGCTTCGCCTAGCGACAGCCCCAGCGATTCTAGCAGAGTGGCGATGGTGAGGTCCAAGGTCGGCGCCAGTGGAGCAATCAATGCCTCTATGAGCGGGCCGATGATACCCAGCCCGATACCGGCAACGGTCAATTTTAGATCGCCGAACAAGGAGCCAACCAGTGAGCCCGTGAAGCTGGTTGTCTTTGCTGTCTTGAGCGTTCCAGCGGCGATTTCGGACGACGAGAACACTAGGGATACCGGGTTAGTCTGGGCGATTTCGGCGTGAGTCGAACCAGTGACTTTGATGCCTAGCGCGTTGACCAGGGTGGCAGCGCCGATCCACGGATTACTGTTAAAGTCACCGAATGTGTGGTCGTTGACTTCGCCTAAGATGAGCTTGGCAACACCCGGCCGGGGCGGCGATGGTGGCCGAGCCAAAGGGGGCAGTTGCGGTGGGGCATGAGGCAGCGGTGACTATAGCCTC
>JAQGKG010000228.1 GCA_028290245.1 Devosia sp.
GAGCTCGACTAACGTCAGCGCTGGCCAGACAGGCAGCGCAAGAGGGCCGGCTTTCGAGCGGTCCGGAAAGTGACAGGAATGACTGAGACCAATTTTTCACCGCGCGAGATCGTTTCCGAGCTCGATCGCAATATTGTCGGCCAGCATGATGACAATCGCGCCGTTGCGGTGGCGCTGCGCAATCGCTGGCGGCGGCAGCAGCTTTCGCCCGAGATGCGGCGCGAGATTACGCCCAAGAATATCCTGATGATCGGGCCGACCGGCGTTGGCAAGACCGAGATTGCGCGGCGATTGGCGCGGCTGGCGCAGGCGCCGTTCATCAAGGTTGAGGCCACCAAGTTCACCGAGGTGGGCTATGTCGGCCGCGACGTCGAGCAGATTATCCGCGACCTGGTCGAGGCCGGTATTGCCGTGCTGCGCGACAAGAGCCGGGCCGATGTGCAGGCGCAGGCCCATGCCAATGCTGAAAACCGGGTGCTCGACGCGCTAGTCGGCACCTCGGCGACGCCTTCGACGCGGGATAGCTTCCGCAAGAAGCTGCGCAGCAACGAGATCGACGACAGCGAGATCGAGATCGAAATGCAGCCGGCGCCGAACGCTGGCGGCTTCGAGATTCCCGGCATGCCCAATGGCGGTATGATCAACATCTCCGACATGTTCAAGCAGGCGATGGGTGGCCGCGGGGTCAAGCGCAAGATCAAGGTCAAGGACGCCTATGAGCCGCTGATCGCCGAAGAGGCAGACAAGCTGCTCGACCAGGAACAGCTCAAGCGCGAAGCCATCGAGCTGGTAGAAAACCACGGCATCGTCTTTATCGATGAGATCGACAAGGTGGCCCATCGTGAAGGCGGCGCCCAGGGCGGTCCGTCCCGCGAAGGCGTGCAGCGTGACCTGTTGCCGCTGATCGAGGGCACGACCGTGTCGACGAAATATGGACCGGTGAAAACCGACCATATCCTGTTCATTGCCTCGGGCGCTTTTCATGTTTCGAAGCCCAGCGACCTGCTGCCGGAGCTGCAGGGCCGACTGCCGATTCGCGTCGAGCTGAAGGCGTTGACCCGCGAGGATTTCATCCAGATCCTGTCGGGCACCGACAACAGCCTGATCAAGCAATATGTGGCGCTGATGGGCACCGAAGGGGTGACGCTGGACTTCACAGCGGACGCCATCGAGGCGATTGCCGATGCTGCGGTCAAGGTCAACAATTCGGTCGAGAATATCGGCGCAAGGCGGCTGCAGACGGTGATGGAGCGATTGGTCGAGGATATCAGCTTCGAGGCGCCGGACAAGCAGGGCCACACCATCGCGATCAATGCGGCGTTTGTGGCGGAAAAGGTTGGCGTGTTGGCGGCGGATACGGATTTGAGCAAGTTCGTGTTGTGATGCCCACCCACGGAGCGGCACCTCCCCCTTGATGGGGGAGGCTGGGTAGGGTGGGGTTTGGCCCAGATGATCGGGGCTAAACGCCCCCCCTCCCTGACCCTCCCCTCGAGGGGGAGGGTGTCGACTGCGGCTTCAGAGCCCAACGATCAGCGCTTCTTGCCGGATCGTTTCACCAGTTCGTCACGCAGGAATCGCAGGTCTTCGACTTCAAGCTTCCCGATATCCAGTGCCATCCGGTTGGTCAGCTCGGTCGCTTCGGGCAGAAGCCCGCCGGTATCGATGGTCACTTTGGGGTCGCTCATTTCGGCCAGGCGCTGCAGTTCTTCGGCTTCGTCCCAGATAACATTGAAAAACGTGATCATGCGATGCAGCAGGAAGCCGGTGGGCTTGCCGCGTTTGCCGTGTTCCAGCGCCGAGAGGTAGGCGCTGGAGACGTTTAGCGCTGCCGCCATGTCCTTGAGGGAAATGCCGCGGGCTTCGCGCAATTCGCGGATTTTAGCTCCCAGCGGCGTCATTGTTGCGTTCTCATGCGCGACGCAGGCGCACATACCACGCCCCCTCGCCACCGTGGCCGCGTGCGGCGAGGCTCCAGCCGGAGACCATCGGCGACAGGCTCGGCTCGCTGAGCCAGATCGGCAGCATGGTGCGCAGGATGCCGCGCTCGGTCATGGCGGCGATATAGTCATTATCGGTCTTCGAACCCTTGCCGGTGATGACCAGAACCGTGCGATCGCCTCGCGCGAAGCGGGCGTGGACGAAGCGATGCAGTGCGCCACGGGCTTCGATCTGGGTCATGCCATGCAGGTCGATGCGGCCGTCGATCTCGATGCGACCGCGGCCGACCTTCTTGCGGATAGCCGGATCGACGGCTTTTTCGGGATAGGTCGCCGATGGCAGAGGTGCCTGGTAGGGCGGCAGAAACGGCTTTTTTGCTGGGTTTTTGCCGGGCGGTGGCTTGGTAGCCCGCGGCGCTGGCTCCTCTGCCGGTAGCGGCAGAGGCATGGCGGCGAACTTCAGCAGGCCCTTGCGGCGCAGTGGATCGACGGTCGAAGCCACCGCCGTCCACAGGTGGAAGTCGTGCGGCAGTCGTTTGGGATCACGCTTGGACATGGTCGGGACTGCCGCAAACCGCCTTCAGATCAGTCGAGCTGGCTGGTGGTGACAACTTTCCAGTTGGGATCGCGCGACTTTGGATTGCGCGCAAAGGTCCATTCGTCGGCGATGGTCTGCACCTGGTCGGCATTGCCATCGACCAGCGATCCATCCTTGTCGCGCGTGGCGGAGACCACTTCGGCATGGAAGCGGACGGTCAACAGCACGTTCTTCTTGTCGTATTCGGCGTCGGCGATTTCGACCTTGGGCAGGCCAACGAAGGTGAAGTCCACCGTCTGGCCGGCCTTCTCGCGCTCGGCAATGGCAGTCTGGAAACCGTCGAACACGTCCTTTTCGAGGAGGTTCTTGAGCGTGACCCGGTCGCCCGCTGCATAGGCCGTGACGACCATTTCATAGGCCTGCTTGGCGCCTTCGAGGAAGCTCTTGGGCGTGAAGCTGAGATCGGCCTGAACCACATCCTTGAGGCCGGCAGCCAATTCCGGGTTGTTTTTGGCCATCTGTTCGATTTCGGCGTCGGTCTTGCGGATGCGGTATTCGTCGTCCTGCTCGGGAGCCGGCGTGGCACGCGGACGCATTGGCACAACCGTGTCGTCGGTCGCTGCGTCGGTGGTTGGTTTGCGGCGTTCGACCGGGGGACGCTCGTTGCCGGTGCGGGTGCCGAGCACCGAGCGCAGACGGAACAGCACAAAGACTGCAACGGCAATCACGATAAGGGTGGGCAGATCGAAGAATTCATCCATTGAACAGTGCACCTTGGCGTGAGCGCCGAATAAAAAACGACGCGGGGACGCTCGTTGAGCGCTTGGTTGGCCTATATATAGGGAAAGCCTCACCCCAAAACCAGTTCACGATGGGGCGAGAGGCGTTTTGTCATAGGGATTCAGAGAGGAACCCCACCTTGATCCGATTTTTTGCCTTTGCGCTGATCGCCCTGCCGATCGTGGAAATCGCCATCTTCATCAAGGTGGGCCAGACGATCGGCCTGTTTCCAACCCTTGCACTGATCATCGGCGCGGCTCTTTTGGGCGGTGTTCTGATCCGCCAGCAGGGGCTCTCCGTGCTGACCCAATTGCGCAATAATGTCAGCGCCGGGCGCATGCCGGGCAAGACCATTGCCGATACGATGATGATCGGCCTTGCGGCGTTGTTGCTGGTGCTGCCGGGTTTTCTCAGCGACTTCGTTGCATTAGCGCTGTTGATACCGCCCGTTCGGAGTTGGATCTATCGGTCGCTCGCCAGCCGCGTGACGTTGGTTGATACGACGGCGGCCAGCTACCGTAGGCAGGATGCGCCTCGCGGCCGAATCGACGGCGCTATCGATCTTGACGAGGACGACTACCGCCCGCGCTGAAACACCTCCGTCTTGTCGCTCCGGCGCAAAGATGCTAGCCAACCCGGCAATAAATTTCTCTTGAAGGACTAGATGCACATGTCTGACGATAACCAGGGCGGCGCGGCCCCGCAGGCTGCCAACCCACCCTCGATGAACCTGGTAGGTCAGTATATCCGCGACCTTTCCTTCGAGAATCCGGGCGCGCCTGCTTCGATCATGGCTGGCGGCGGCAATCCGGCTTTCAACGTTTCGATCTCGGTCGGCGTCAAGAAGCAGAGCGACGACATGTATGCGGTCGAGCTGACGCTCAATGCCAAGGCCAATCGCGAAGCCGTGGTACTGTTCAACGTGGAACTGGTTTACGGCGGCGTGTTCCGTCTGAACAATGTGCCGGAAGTCCAGCTCAGCCAGCTTTTGATGATTGAATGCCCGCGCCTGATTTTCCCGTTCGCGCGCCAGGTGCTCGCCAGCGTCACCCAGCAGGGCGGCTTCCCGCCGCTGATGATGGAGCCGGTGGATTTCGCGTCGATCTATCGCCAGAATCTGCAGAAGCTTGCCGCACAGCAGGGCACAGCGCCAGCGGCTCCGACCGAGCCTGAGAAGCTGAACTAGTCTGATCTCATAGAATAGCCGACCGAAGCCCCGGGGAACCGGGGCTTTTTTTATTGGGCGGGAATGGCGGCTTTGTCGGCCTCGGCGTACTGCGCCCAGATGGCGTCGCCGCCCATCTTGGCGATGAAGGCGGCATGAGCTTCGGCTTCGCTTGCCGATACTCGGGCCGGCAGGGCTACCTGCCGCTGCGCTACCACGGTGCGCGTGGCAATGGCATCGGCGCCTGAAATGCGCGTTTCGGCGATTAGCGCCAGGCTGACCTGCTTACCGCCGAGCAGTTCGAGATAAACTTCGGCAAGGATTTCGCTGTCGAGCAGGGCGCCATGCAGGGTGCGGCGCGAATTGTCGATGCCGTAGTGCTTGCAGAGGGCATCGAGGCTCACCCGGGCGCCGGGGTGCTTTTCGCGGGCCAGCATCACCGTATCGAGCACTTTGTTGGCGAGCGGCGGCTGGCCGACCTTGCTCAGCTCGGCATTGAGAAAGCCCATGTCGAACGGCGCATTGTGGATCACCAGTTGCGCATCGCCCAGGAATTCACGGAACTCCTTGGCCACGGCACCGAACAGCGGCTTGTCCTTGAGGAATTCCTCGCTCAGTCCATGCACGCGAAACGCCTCCTCGGGCATCGAGCGCTGCGGGTTGCAATAGACGTGATAGTTGCGGCCGGAGGGAATGTGGTTGATCAGCTCGACGCAGCCGATTTCGACCAGACGATCGCCCTGAGCGGGCGACAGGCCGGTGGTTTCGGTATCGAGCACGATCTCACGGTTCATTCTTTGGCCCTTTGGCTCGGATTGCCGCAACAAGCGCCGCGACCATTTCCACGGTCTTGTTGACCGGCATGCCGGTGTCGAACAGGTAGGTGGCGCGCGCCTTCTTTTCCGCCTGTGGCATCTGGCGGGCAATGATGGTCTCGAGCTTTTCCACCGTCATGCCGGGGCGGGCGAGGGCACGCTGGCGCTGAATGGCATCATCGACCCAGGTCACCGCCACGGCGTGGAAGCCATAGTCATAGCCGCTTTCGAACAGCAGCGGCACTTCTACCACCGCAAGTTGATGGCCAGCGGCTTCGGCATCATCCATGAAACCGGCGATACGGGCCCGAACCAGCGGGTGCACCAGCGCTTCAAGTCGCTTGAAGCCGGACGGGTCCTTCGCGAGTTGTTGTGACAGCAGGTTGCGGTCGATTGCCCCATCCCGGGTCACACCTGGAAATGCCGCCTCGACTGGTGCTACCGCCTCGCCGGCATAGAGCTGGGCCACGACTTCATCGGCCGACAGCGTCGGCACGCCCAAGTCGGCAAAGGCCTTGAGCACGGTGGACTTGCCCGTGGCGATGGAGCCCGTCAGTCCAATGCGCCACATGTCACTGTCCCAGCGTTGCTTCGACCGTTGCGCGAAGGGTCGGCGTGACGCTCGGGCGAGTGCCGAACCACGCCTCAAAGCCCGGTACCGCCTGATGCAGCAGCATGCCGATGCCATCGACGGTCTTGAGCCCATGCATGACGGCGTCGATTAGCAGCGGCGTCTGCAGCGGCGTATAGACGATATCGGTGACCAGCGCCGTCTCCGGCAACAGGCCGAGATCGAGCCAGTCAAAGCGGCTTCCATGCATGCCGATGGAGCTGGTGTTGACCACGAGACCGATGTGAGGCGCCAGTTCGGCAAAATCCTCGAAGCTATTGGCTTCGAACGGTCCGTCGATCTCATCGACCAGCGCCTGGGCATTGGCCAGCGTCCGGTTCAGCACATGCACTTTGCCGCCATTGCGCCGCCGCAGGGCGACCAGCACCGCCCGCGCTGCACCACCGGCGCCGATGATCAGAGCGTCATTGGGACCATCGGACCAGCCGGGCGCGGCCGCATCGAGATTGCCGAGAAAGCCGAGATAATCCGTGTTGCTGCCCAGTACCTTACCGTCACGCACCACGAGTGTGTTGACCGCGCCGATCATGCGGGCGAGCGGATCGACCTCGTCGCACAGCGCAAACACGGCCTCCTTGTGCGGAATGGTGACATTGCCGCCGGCAAATTCGCCACTGCGCAGGCGCACGAAAAACGCTGGCAGCTCAGCCGGGGTAACGTCGATGGCCTCATAGGTGCCGTCGATGCCAAGCTGTTCCAGCCAGGTGCCGTGGATCAGTGGCGAACGAGAATGATTGATCGGGTGGCCGATGACGAAAGCTTTGATGGTCACGTCAGTGTCTCGGGGGCGAAACTGCGCAGAGCCGCCAGCAGCGGCAACAGGGGCAGGCCCAGAATGGTGAAATAGTCGCCGGTCACGGTTTCGAACAGGCGAATGCTCGGCCCTTCGAGGCGATAGGAGCCGACAGAGCCCAGCACTGCCTCGCCCTCGCGGCTGAGAACATCATCGCGTTCGGCGGTTGAAAAGTCGCGCATGGTCAGCTCGGCGGTCTCAATGTCTGACCACAGAAGCAGGTTATCGCGCGCTAACGCCACGGCAGCATGCAGCCGATGGGTCTTGCCGCGCAAATGATCGAGCTGATCCGCAGCCTGATCCCAATCGAGTGGCTTGTGCAAAAGCTCGGTGCCCAGGCTTAACGTCTGGTCGGCGCCGATCACAATTGCGCCCGGATGGGCCGCAGAAACCGTCAGCGCCTTGCGTTGGGCCAGTAGCAACGCCACATCGCGACCGTCGCCGCCGGACGCCATAGTCGCGTCTTCGACTGCGCGTTCGTCGAGCTCGGCGGGATGCGCTGAAAATACCAATCCGGCCTGCTGCAGCAAGGCTTTGCGGGTTTGGCTCTGGCTGGCAAGGATCAACATGGGGGCAATGTTTTCCACACTGTCATCCACAGCTCAAGCCCAGGCTGTGATAATGACTCATGACTTTTGCGAAGTGGCCAAGTTGTTCGACTTGGTTACCAAAACGTTAACAGGCTGGCCCGGCACCATGATCTCAGCGGCCTATGGATAGGTCTGGGGATAACCTCATGAGCCGAGTCAGCGCCCGCCAAGCGGATTTGCACAGGCGGATTCGAATCGTTGACTCCGGAGTCGGGTGATTAACGCCTCGTTAACCATTGTGGCACCCTCTTGGCACGTTAACACTTGGATGCGCGTTAACAGCCTGTTTACCATCGCCCTGCGCGCTTGTGCCGCCAAGGCCCCCAATTGTGGACTGCCGCGAATTGGCTCAAAACACCGCTATGATAATACTAATACGAAGTAAGACAGACTCTATTGGGGTTTTGAAGGGAAGCGGAACGTGACCCATAAACCCTTGCTGGCAACCGTGCTTGGCGAGAAGCAGGAGCGGCCTCCGATTTGGATCATGCGCCAGGCGGGTCGCTACCTGCCTGAATATCGCGAGATCCGCAGCCACACCAAAAACTTCCTCGAGCTTTGTTACACGCCCGATCTCGCGACCGAAGTAACCCTGCAACCGCTGCGTCGGTTCGATCTCGATGCTGCGATCCTGTTCTCGGACATTCTGGTGATACCCGATGCCTTGGGACAGTCGGTGCGCTTCGAACAGGGTGAAGGACCAGTCCTTGATCCGGTGAGTGTC
>JAQGKG010000286.1 GCA_028290245.1 Devosia sp.
GCGTGCTGGTCGAGGTCGAGAGTTGCCAGCCGTTCGGGGGCTGCACCACCGAGACCCGCGTCGATACCGCCGCCATGGCCGAGCTGCGCGCCGAGCGGCCGATGGGCCAGTTCAACGGCTTCGGCACCTATCTCAATCGCGGCCATCTTGCGGTAAACGAGCTCGGCGCCATCTTCGCCAACAACAATGGCTTCGGCGACATCGTCACCCGCGTTTACAATCTGCCCTTCTACAAGGCCCTGAGCTTCACGCTGGTGTTCTGCTTTGTGGTAACGCCGCTTTCGATGGCGCTCGGATTTGCCATCGCCCTGGCAGTCAATGCCCTGCCCAAGGTGACCAAGGGTCCGGTGATCTTTTTCTCGCTCCTGCCCATGATCATCACGCCGCTGATCGGCTCGCTGATCCTCTACTGGATGATCCAGTCCAACGGCATCATAGGCGCCAGCCTGCAGCATCTGTTCAACGATCCCACGCTGTCGCTGCGCGCCTCGCCGGTGCTGACCTGGGCGTCGCTGCTGTTTTATGGCGTCTGGACCAATGCGCCCTTCAGCTTCGTGGTGTTCTATGCCGGCCTGCAGACCGTGCCGGGCGACACGCTGGAGTCGGCGATGATCGACGGCGCCAGCCGCTGGGAGCGCATCCGCTTCGTCATTATTCCCCATCTGGCGCCGCTCGCCACCTTCGTGGCACTGGTACAGTTGATGGACAACTTTCGCGTCTTCGAGCCGATCGTCGGCTTCTCCGCCGAGGCCAACGCGACCTCGCTGAGCTGGCTGATATTTAACGACCTCAGCGGCGATGCCCAGCTGTTCGGTTCGGCCGGCGCCACCTCGGTACTGACCATTGTCGGCGTCATCGTCCTGCTCATGCCGGTGTTGATCCGCACCTGGCAAGAATTCAACCACAAGGTGGTGTGACCTATGTCTGACGCAACGTTGTCGCAAAAACGCCCGCTGCCGCTGACCATTCTCATCACCGTATTTATCGTGATCTGGGTCGTGCTGGCGGCATTCCCCTTCATCTGGACCGTCTGGGGATCGTTCAAGGCCGAGCCGGATTTCTTTTCCCGCGAAAGCTGGTGGAACGCCATTTTCGGCACCTACACCCAGGCCCAGCATGACGGCAATTCTTTCACCGGTGATGGCTATTACGGCGCCTGGGTCACCCGCGAATTCTGGCGTGCTGCGCTCAATACCGCCATCGTCACCGTTTCGGTTACGGTCATCTCGCTGACCCTCGGCACCCTAGGCGGCTATGCCTTGGCGCGCTCCGGTCAGCGCTACGCTTTTTGGATATTGATCCTGGCGCTGGTGTTCCGCGCCATGCCCCATATCACGCTGGTGTCCGGTTATCTGTTGCCCTTCTTCCAGCTCAACATCTGGGGCGTGCTGCCCACCTCGATCATCGTGTTGGTCGCCATCAACCAGCCGTTCACGCTGTGGATGCTGCACTCGTTTTTCCTGTCGATCCCCAAGGACCTCGACGAGAGCGCCATGGTCGATGGTTGCTCGCGCTTCGAGGCCTTCCGCCGCGTCATCATCCCGGTGATGTGGCCGGGCGTCGTCACCACCGGCCTGTTCAGCTTCCTGCTTGCCTATAATGACTTCGCCACCACTTCGATGCTGCTGTCCTCTGACAACCAGACCATGGTGCCCAAGATTTCGAGCTTCCTCGGCTCGGTGCAGGAACAGGGCAACGTCATGTTCGCCGTGGCCGCCGTGGTTTCGGCCACCGTGCCCCTGTTCATCCTCGTCCTCTTCTTCCAACGCCAGATCGTCAGCGGACTGACCGCCGGCGCAGTGAAAGGCTAAAGCCATGGCCCAGATCCGTCTCAAGAACGTCTCCAAGCGCTGGACCAATTTCGTTGGCGTCGATAATTTCAACCTCGACATCGCCGACCAGGAATTCCTCGTCCTGCTCGGACCCTCCGGCTGCGGCAAGACCACGACCATGCGCATGATCGCCGGCTTGGAGGACGTCACAGAAGGCGAAATCTGGATCGGCGACCGCCTGGTCAACAAGCTCGAGCCCAAGGATCGCGACATCTCGATGGTGTTCCAGAGCTACGGCCTCTATCCCAACATGACGGTTTACGAGAACATCCGTTTCCCGCTCAAGGTGCGCAAAATCCCGCAGGAGCAGCACCACGAGCGCGTCATGGCCGCGTCCAAGATGGTCGAACTCGATGACTTCCTGCAGCGTCGCCCGGCGGCCCTCTCCGGTGGCCAGCGCCAGCGCGTAGCGCTTGCCCGCGCCATCGTGCGTGAGCCCAACGCCTTCCTGATGGACGAGCCGCTGTCCAACCTCGATGCCAAGCTGCGCGTCTCGACCCGCGCCCAGATCAAAAACCTGCACCACACGCTCAAGCGCACCACCATTTATGTGACGCATGACCAGATCGAAGCCATGACCCTGGCCGACCGCGTTGTCGTCATGCAGAAGGGCCTGATCCAGCAGGTCGGCACGCCGATGGAAATCTACGACCGCCCGGCCAATACGTTCGTCGCCAGCTTCATCGGCTCGCCAGCCATGAACCTGGTTCATGGCGATATCCAGGATGGCGTGTTTACCGGCGACCATATCCGCGTCAACGGCCTATCCAACCAGGTCAAGGGGCCGGTAACTCTCGGCTTCCGCGCCGAGGATGCGGTCTTGAGTGGCGAAACCGGGCAGATCGAAGCGCCAATCTACACGGTGGAACTGCTCGGCGAAGCGACCATGATTTCCATGCGCGTTGCCGGCGAGCTGATCTCGATCAAGGTCGCGAAGGACTATCGTGCCGAGATCGGCGACGTGGTCCGCGTTAACGTCGCGCCCGCCGCCTGCCATCTGTTTGACCGTTCCACCGGCCAGCGTATCGTAACCGGCAACTGACATGAGCGTGGAGCCGGCTTTGGCTATCGACCCATCCGATGAAGCGAGCCGCGAGGCCTTCGCCTCCAGCCTCGCGCGCCATGGCCTGACCATGAACGCCGCCGAAGCCGAGAGCGTTTATAAGGTCGCGAATTGGATGAGCGATGGCTTGGCTGGGCTGGACACGTCCTCGCCGAATACCGCAAGCGCGGCCGACGCAGCGCTTGATCTGTCGCTATTCGAGCAGGGCAATCGCCTGCGCGATGGTCGGCTGACCTCGGTCGCTTTGCTCGATGCCTACCTGCGCCGCATCGACGCTCGCGACACTGCTTACCGTGCCTTTTACGCCATCGACCGTGAAGGCGCCTTGGCCGCCGCCCGGCAAGCCGATGCGGACTTCGCCGAGGGCGGTGACATGGGACGCCTGCAGGGCATTCCAGTCGGCATCAAGGACCTGATCGATGTCGCGGGCATGCCCACGACCGCCGATACACCCGGCCGCAAACACGCGATTGCCGAAGCCGACGCCGAAGTCGTCGCGCTCCTACGTGCTGCCGGTGCCATCATCATCGGCAAACTCGCCACCTATGAATGGGGCACCGTTGGCCCTGACAGCAAGGGCCTGTTTCCACCAGCGCGCAATCCGTGGAGCCTCGACCGCATCACCGGCGGTTCCTCCTCAGGCAGCGCCGTAGCCGTCGCTGGTGGCCTGTTGCGCACGACGCTAGGCACCGACACCGGCGGCTCGCTGCGCGGACCCGCCTTCTATTGCGGCGTCGTCGGCCTCAAGCCCACCTTCGGCCTCGTGCCCAACAGCGGGGTCCTGCCGATGTCCACCAGCATGGATCACGTGGGCCCAATCAGCGCCACCGTCGCCGAAGCGGCGCTCACCCTCGACGTCATCGCCGACCTGCCAGCCGAACGCTCGGCCATGCGCCTGCTCGGCCAACCCATCGCAGGCAAGCGCATCGGCTATGCCCGCAACTGGTTCGCCCGCGACC
>JAQGKG010000300.1 GCA_028290245.1 Devosia sp.
GCCGCCGCCTTCTGCGACTCGCTGGTCGTGCTGCACGACGGTCGTTTCGCCGGCCAGGGCACACCAGGGACGGTGCTCACCCCTGCCCTGCTCCGTAACGTCTACGGCATCCAAGCCACCCTGCTGCAGCACCCCAAAACCGGCCGCCCGCTGATCGCCTACGACCTGCCAGATTGATTCCTCCTCCACCCACCTAATAGCGATTGACAATTTTCCGGCGCCGACCCAAATTTTGATCGACTGGTCAAAAATTGGACCGGGCATTCGGGAGGCATTCATGGAATTCGGCATCACCTTCAAGGGCTTTATCGAAGCCGACCGGGCCCGCTATCTGGTGCGCGCTGCCGAATATGCCGGCTTCTCTTACTGCTGGTTCTACGACTCGCACATTCTATGGCGCGACTGCTACGCCGCCATCGCCATGTGCATGGAACACACCGAGCACATGCGGTTCGGCCCGCTGGTTACCAACCCCGACGTGCGCGACTGGTCGGTCGCCGCCTCGATTTTCGGCTCGCTTTCCAAGCAGTCCGGCGGACGTTTCGATCTGGCCGTTGGCCGCGGTGATAGCTCCATGCGCGTCATGGGCAAGAAGCCCGCGACCCTGGCCCGCGTTGCCGAATTCATCGCCAAAACCCAGGCCATGGTGCGCGGCGAAGAATTCTCCTACGGTGAAATCCCCGCTGCCGTGAAATTCCCCTGGGCGGTCGGCCACGAAATGCCGAGCTGGATCGCCGCCTACGGCCCGCTTGCCCTCAAGACTGCTGGCGAACATGCCGGTGGCGTCGTGCTGCAACTGGCTGATCCGGGGCTCTGCAAGTGGTTCACCGACCAGTGCATCGACGCCGGCAAGGCTGCGGGCCGCGACATGTCAAACTTCCGCTCTATGGCCGCCGCCCCGGCCTATTTCGGCGACAAGGCTCGCGCCATCGAAGCCACCAAGTGGTTCCCCGCCATGGTCGGCAACCATGTCGCTGATATCGTTGAAAAATACGGCGCAGACAGCGACAAGGTTCCCGCCTCGCTCACCAGCTATATCGAGAAGCGCCGCGGCTACGACTATTCCAAGCACGGCCAAGCCGATAACCCGTTCCTCGACTTCATCACGCCCGACGTGGTCGAAAACTTCTGCGTCCTCGGCGAGCCCGAAGATCACATCACCAAAATTCACGCCCTTGAAGAAGCCGGCGTCACCCAGTTCAACATCTATCTCGACAGCGGCGACGAAGAAGAAATTATCGCCAACTACGGCCGCCATGTGATCCCGGCGTTTCGCTAGCAGTTGAGGATCGTTCCGCTCAGCACATCGATTTGCATCCCATCGAACGCCGGGGCCACGTTCTCCGGCGTTTCCGCTTCGGTTCGCGCATAGTCGAGATCGATATGCATGTCGCTGAGCACAGCCCGCTTCGGCGCGACCCGGGCGATCCACTCAAGTGTCTCGGACAGAGATAGATGGCTGGGATGAGGCGTCGGCCGCAGCGCATCGATCACCCAAAGATCTAGCCCGCTGATCGCCGGGAACGACGCTTCAGGAAACCCGGACAGATCGACCGAATATGCAAAATCTCCGACGCGGAAACCCAGCGACGTAATGCTGCCATGCTCCTGCTCGAACGCCAGCACATCAATGCTGCCCCCGGGTCCATCTACCACCAAGCGCTGGCCTGCCTCGATCTCGTGCGCGTTGAGGATCGGCGGATAGTCGCTGCCGGCCGGCGTGGCAAAGCAATATCCGAACGCTTCGCGGATGCGTGCGCCTGTCTCGGCAGTGAAATACACATCCACACGCTTCCGGTTGTGCAGCGCCAGCACGCGTAGGTCGTCGATGCCATGGATATGGTCGGCATGGGCATGGGTGTAGAGCACAGCGTCAACGCGATCGACCTGAGCATCGAGCATCTGTTCGCGAAGGTCCGGACCGGTATCGATCAACACGCGGGTCGGCTCGCCCCCCTCGCCGCTCCAGCCTTCGATCAACAGCGCGCAGCGTCGCCGCCGGTTACGAGGCTCATCGGGATCGCAAATGCCCCAGTCATTGCCGATGCGCGGTACGCCGCCGGATGACCCGCAGCCCAGAATGGTCGCGATGATCCTCTGCGCAGCCGGCATGGGTTAAACAGGTCCCACTTTGGTGAACAGTCGGTGAAAGTTGGCGGTAGTCTCGGCGCCGAGTTGTTCGAGGCTTATGCCGCGCACTTCGGCGACTTTTTCGGCCGTGTGGCGCACGAAGCTCGGCTCGTTGCTTTCGCCGCGATGCGGGATCGGCGCCAGATAAGGTGCATCCGTTTCAACTAGATAGCGGTCGGCGGGCACGAACTTGGCGACATCGCGGATATCTTCGGCATTGCGGAAGGTGATGATGCCGGAGAACGAGATATACCCGCCCAGGTCGAGCGCCGTGCGAGCGAGGCTTTCACTTGCGGTGAAACAATGGAGAAGAAAGGGGAACGCCCCCTGCGCCGACTCTTCGCGCAGGATTGCAGCCATGTCGTCGTCGCACTTGCGGCTGTGGATAACCAGTGGAAGACGGGTGATACGCGCTGCCGCAATATGGCGGTGCAGACCGGTCGCCTGCGCTTCGCGTGGAGCGTTGTCGTAAAAGTAGTCCAGCCCCGCTTCGCCGATAGCAACGCAACGCGGATGGGCACTTAGCCGAACAAGATCGTCCGTTTGAATATGCAATTCTTCATCGGCGTGATGGGGATGGGTGCCCACTGAACACCAGATGTTTGGGTATCGTTCCGCAATGGCTGTGTATGTGGAAAACTTTTCCACATGTGTGGATATCGTCACCATCCCGGTCACGCCAGCCGCCGCCGCGCGCTCCAGAACACCGTCGATATCGTTGGCCAAAGCGTCGAAGTCCAGGTGGCAATGGCTGTCGATCAACATCGCTATTCCGCCTTGCGATCGATACGCGCGAACACGCCCTGCGGCACCGGAAGTTCGGTACCGGAAGTCAGCAAGCCCGTTGTCAGGCTGTCTGCAAGCAGGCGATTTTCTTGAGGCACACCAAGCTGATCGAGCAGGCGTGCCGCCGAAGCCGGAACAAAGGCCAGCATCGGAATGGAGAGCCGACGCACGGTGTCGGCCGTCACATACAGTACGGTCGCCATCCGCTCCGGATCGGTCTTTTTCAGCGCCCAGGGTTCCTGTGCGGCAAAGTAGTTATTGGCCGAGCTCAACGCCGCAATGATCGCGCCCGTAGCCTCGTGCACCTGCTGCTCGTCCATAGCCTTCTGCGCCGCTTCGATGGCTTCGGTGACTTCGGCAATGATGGCACTGTCGGTGTCGGTCAACGCGCCTGGTGTCGGCACCTTGGCGTCGCAGTTCTTGTTGATCATCGACAGCGAGCGCTGCGCCAGGTTGCCGAGATTATTGGCGAGATCGGCGTTAACGCGCAGGGTCAGCTTTTCGTTGCTGTAGTCGCCATCATTGCCGAAGGACACTTCACGCAGGAAGAAATAGCGCACGGCGTCCGGGCCAAACTCTTCGACCAGTTCGAACGGATCGATGACATTGCCGAGCGACTTGCTCATCTTCTGGCCGTCGACGGTCAGGAAGCCATGCGCAAAGACGCGATGTTGCACCTCGATGCCAGCGCTCATCAGGAATGCCGGCCAATAGACGGTATGAAAGCGGATGATATCCTTGCCGATGACATGCAGGTCGGCCGGCCAGAACTTCTTGAAAAGTTCGCTGGCTTCATCGGGGAAGCCGACGCCAGTGAGGTAATTGGTTAGCGCGTCGACCCATACATACATCACATGCCCGTCGGCGCCAGGTACCGGAATGCCCCAGTCGAAGGTGGTGCGGGAGATCGAAAGGTCTTGCAGACCGCCCTTCACGAAGGAAATGATCTCGTTGCGGCGCTCCTTGGGAGCAATGAAATCTGGATTGGTCTCGTAGAGGTCGAGCAGCTTCTGCTGATAGGCCGAAAGGCGGAAGAAATAGGTCGGCTCTTCGACCCAGTTCACTTCAGCGCCGGTCGGAGCAAGTTTCTTGCCATCCTTGTCGGTCAGCTCGGCTTCGTCGAAATAGGCCTCGTCGCGGACCGAATACCAGCCTTTGTAGGTCGACTGGAAAATGTCGCCATTGTTACTGGCGGCCATCTTGTTCCAGATCGCCTGACTGGCCTCGTGGTGACGCTGCTCGGTGGTACGGATGAAATCGTCGTTGGAAACGTTCAGCGTTTCGGCAAGCTTGCGGAACTCGGCCGAATTCTTGTCAGCCAGCTCGCGCGGCGTGACGCCCTGCGCTGCCGCCGTCTGCACCATCTTGATGCCGTGTTCATCGGTGCCGGTGAGGAAATATACCTCGCGCCCCTCGAGGCGCTTCCAGCGGGCGATGGCGTCGGTCGCGATCATTTCATAGGCGTGGCCGATATGCGGCGCGCCATTGGGGTAGGAAATCGCGGTCGTGACGTAGAACGGCTTGGAGGTCATAGGGGCTCGGCTGAAACTGTAGTGGCTACATGCTTCCTGATCGCATCGAAGATGGCGACCAGCGTCTGTTTCATATCCAGACTGATGCT